>JBJOQA010000319.1:0-11496 GCA_046050225.1 Bacteroidota bacterium
CTATACTAAAGTTCTATTATTGAAGAAAACGTGCAGCAGTAACTTCAGGAACTACGATAACAAAATCATAGCCGTTAATCACACGGGTTAGCTCCGCCTCATTTATTACTATTTTATTGGCAACAACTGCATCTCTCAAAGCGCCTATATCGAAGCAATGCCAATCTCTTCCCTCAACGGCCCGTAATAAAGGCTTAAGTGCATGTAAATCGTTACTATTTTCATCTACGGTTTGTGCCGGGTAACCTTTAAAGGGTGATGCTTGAAAACCCGATTTCCCTATAACCATTATATGCAGCGATTTTTGATATTTACTGTCGGCCAAATTATCTATCAAATTACCGATATCATATATTTTCATTAAACTTTCACCTTTGGGCAAATGAATGGCCCCAAACTTATAAAGGCTTTTTGAACCTACTTCTTTGGGATAGGTTTGCATGAGGTTATTTTTCATTTGTTGGATACGCAAATGATGATTTTGCTGTTGATATATTTGTTGCGTACGCCTAAGATCTGCAATAAAATTTCGTTCATACTTGCTTAATGGCATTCGCTCCAATTGGGCAACTAACTGATCAAATTCAGGAGTAAATAAATAAAAAGGTTTTGTGTTATCTTTCAAAAATTGCTCAAAATAAATTTGAGATTGCTTCGCAATTTTTAGGTACACTTTTTTAGCAGATGCACTACGTGTGTTTTTTGCCAACTCGCTACAAATGAGCCGATCGGCCACAATTAAAATTTGGTCAATTCCGTTAATTGTAGCTTTTGATTTTACCAATTGCTGCAATAATTGAAACTCGGGTTCGAAAGAAAAAAACGAAAAGGTAACGCCGAAGTTATCACGAAATTTTTTCAGTTCAAGCTGGTTGCTTTGGGCAACTTTTGCTGCAATAATTTTTGCAGTGTAAGGGTCTACTTCGCAGAAAAAATTATCAAACTTTACTTGATGGATGATTGCTGCTACAAAAAGAGGTACTTCATTGGTTAAATGAATTTCTCCAATGGCTACATCATTGGCTAGCTTAATTTCCGCCAATAAAGTATCCCAACCTGGCCCTTTAAAACTTGCATTTTTAAAAGCAAATGTTTTAACATGTTTTTTTGCCATTTGGGTCAACAATGTATCTTGAGCTTGGGTTGCAGGCATAAGTGCCACCAAAGCAATACCGATGGCCAATATTTTTTTCAGGTTCATAACATAAATAATGTTTACAAGTTTATTAGTTTCTCATTCTTGAATTAAGCACTCTCTTTAATAAATCCGCTGTACTAACCTACCTGAGAATCGGGTTTCGTTAGCAGCACCATAAATTATACTTGCCCAGGTTGATTGAAATTCTACTGTAATTATATCGCCAACTTCAAGTAAGAAGTCACCGGAAGCCGTAAACGGGTATTGCAGGCTAGACACTTGTAAATTATTATACGCATTTGTTTTTATCAATAGGATTTGGGTAACAGCATTTCGCTTTCTAATTAACATTAAACTACCTGATTCATTCGTGTGGCCACCAAATGAGCAATTGACCGTTGCGTCTAAATGATAAACCCCTTTTACCGTTACTTGCATTGAGCTAGTACCGGGGATATAACTAAATCCGTAATTATAATCTGGTACACTGTTAAAATATAGCTTTGCTTGATTTGTTGTTACATCAGCGCCATCGGCTAACCCGCTTACAGCAAAACTAATTGGAGATTGCCAATCCATATTTCCGTCAGCATCGGTGCTTAATAATTGTGAACCCGGCTGCGCAGTTCCTGAACGATAACTCATAATGCCATCCAATACATTAACAACTAAACTCCAGCCTGCACCGGCATTTCCAAATATCCCCACATGGTTATCATCCATAGTTCCAATGAAACTACGTGTAGGAGCATTGATACCGTCAAACCAAATACCCGCTTTTAGGCCATTTGCATGTTTAATTCGAATACGACCGTTTACATCCAATGGATATTGAGGCGTAGTTGTTCCTATCCCTACATTTTGGGCGAAAGATGAAAAAATGGTTGAAAAAAGAAAGAAAGTTGAAAGAAATAATTTGCAATTCATGATTCAATGTTTTTGAATTTTACGGCACAAAAAAAGTTGATGCCGTAAAATTCAAACCAATTGAAGATTCTATAAAACAAATTAAACTGAAGAAACTTGATTAAACAATGAAGTGCTTTATTTCACTAATGAAACGATGATTAGTTTCCGGTAAACCGATAGTTGAAACTAACCTTCACCATTAAATGGCCATCAAAATGATTTTCTGCTGCAGGATGAATATAAAGTTTACCTTGTTGTATTTCTGTTTCTATATCTTTTCCCATATGTAATAAATAATAGGGTGCGAGCGTACAATCGAGCCTTGGCAAAAGGTTAATATGGGTACCAACTCCTCCATGCATGGCCATCGTTAACCGACTAGCCCGATTAACCGGATCCGCTTTTTCAAAAACAGTAGTTTTGTCAAAACAATGCCCAATAGAAAGAAAAGGTTGAAAGCGTTTACTAAAATCATTATTTGATTTTGAATACAACAATACCGCCCAACCAATATAGTAACTGTTTTTTGAGGTCAAAGCAGTTGCACCGGTTAAATAGCTTAAAAACCACTCGGTATTTAATTGCGGTAACACATGAATACGCGCTTGTCCGCCAATACCGGCCCCATATAATTAGTAGTACTTTTGGGGCTAAAAACTACATGAGTCCCTAAGCTTAATCCGGGCTTAAAATCGGAGGTTGTTTGTGCAAACAATACCTGAACTGTTTGCAACCCAAAAAGGATGCACAGCAATTGTTTCATGTTAAAAAGGTATAGGTAAAATTTGCTCAAAGAGAACAATACAAACAAAATGCCTAGCTCAACCATAGCTATTCCATTAACATTTTTATAGTTTTTACAAAACTGATGTGGTGGTTAATTGCTAATTTGGTATGTTTAATATTGTTTTTTATACGGTTCAATTGAACTACTTTTCTATATCTCCTAAGAAAGCTGAATTTTACTGTTAGACACAAGCTGACTTTTATTACCATGTTGCGTTTGCTAATTATTATATTTTGCATTTTGGGTAGCGCTACTTTAATAGCACAACCGCAAAACTTTCATTTTCATCACATTCGAGAATCAGAAGGGCTAAGTAATAATTTTGTACTTTCTTTTTTAAAGGATACACAGGGGCAATTTTGGATGGGAACTTTAAATGGATTGGAACGGTTTGATGGCATACATCATTTTCCGTACAGAAGATCCAGAAAACCCGGCAGTATACCCGACAATGTGATTAATGATTTATGCGAAGACAAAACAGGCACTATTTGGGGGGCAACCAGTAACGGTATTTTTTCTTTCAATAAAAATCGAACACAATTTAAAGCCTATGCTACACCGGTTAACCGATTTGCAAAATCGATAAGAAATATCATTTGCGATCGATATGGAACAGTATGGGCTACAAGCGAATGGAACACCATTCGATATGATCGAAAACTGGAAAGTTTTGTTGCACTTCCCGGTTTAGCCCATTCCAATGATTCGTTAATCGATTATGCACCACGTAAAAATGGCTTAGTAGAAGACCCTCTTGGCAGAGGAATCTGGATAGCCACTCGCAACGGTTTACATCTATTCAATAGCAATAGCAATCAATACACTAATTTCAGAAACAACGCTTCTGCGCTATTTCGAAGAGATAATTTTTCCGCGCTTTCTTTATCTAAAAGAAAAACACTTTTTGTATTTAGTAATAGCCGTCATTTGTTGCTAGAATTTGATCCGGCTTCCGAAAAATTCATCGACAGTTTTCCCTTGTCGAATCGTTACAAAAATGCCATTGGATGTACAAGTTTTGAAGACCATACCGGCCGAATATGGCTTTCCACTTGGTCTGAAGGAATTATTGTTTTAAACCGAAATTCAGCAATTAAAGAGGAAGCGGTTTTACACGCAAACGACAAACCTTTAACGATTGCCGGCGATTTTGTTTGGCAGATGTATGAAGATGAAGATGGCGCTGTATGGCTTGGCACAAATGAAGGTTTGTCTATTTGCAATCCCGAAAAAGAATTATTTCGTGTGCACTACATGCGAAATTTTGACCCCAAACTTTCCGGAGCATCTATCAATGAATTAACCGAAAATGCAACCGATGGATCTTGGTGGGTTTTGTATGAGGGGATAAACTTGATGCATTACAATGTAAAAAACGGAAGTCATGAATTGTTTTCTCTAAACGATGCTGAAGCACAACCTGAAGGACTAAGATTAATCAACCCTCATAGAATTAGAGTGTATGGCGATACGTTATTTTTATGCGCCTACAATGGTGTTTGGTTTTTGGCACCCGGCAGCAAAAAAATAACCCCATTTCGCCCCTTCAAATTTGATAAGAAAATCGACAAAATTATTCTGCGAGATTATGTTCGATTAAATGACGGAAGGATTTTTTTTAACAGCCACAATCAAATTTTTCAATGGGATGCTCATGCACACAGTGCTCAGATTTATTCACCTTCAATTGATAGTTTTCCGGATGGACAAAAGCCCTTTTTTGATTACCTGCTAAATGGTGCAGACGGCCAACTTTGGTTTGTTGCCAGTTATGGTTGGCTTGGTCAACTAAACAAAAAAAATGAAGTGGTTTATACAGCCATGTACGATGCACAAAACCCCGCCTATAACGGTTACTTCACCTCTTTAGCAGCTGATCGGTTTGGTACATTTTGGTTATCAAAAAACGGAGCAGGTTTAGTGAGCTATCATCCTGTTACTCGAAAACTTAAAAACTATTATCAAAGCGATGGTCTTATTACAGATAATATTCAAAAAACTATTCCGGATAAAAACGGTAAAATTTGGATCATATCCGGCAACAAGCTCTCTATCTTAGATCCACTGAAAAATGCTTTTCGAAATTTACAAATTCCCATTAGCACTAGTAACCGTAATTTTGATAATCAATTTATTCAACGCTCAACTAATCAAAATTTACTTGCTGCAGTAAACTTAGATATTATTGAGTTTTTTCCCGACCGCTTAACCTTACAGCCGCAAACACCTAAAGTAGCTATTAGTTCCATTAGCATTAACGGACGGGATAGTTTTTTATTCAACCAATCTACGCTCAACCTAAAGCCCGACGAACGCTCATTAAACATAAAATTTGGTTTATTAACCAATCGTGAAATATTCCCCTATCAGCTACTGTATCAATTAGAGGGAGTAGATACAGGTTTTAGAGTGGCGGGTGCTATGGCCGCGGCAGAATATCCTAATTTACCTCACGGACATTATCGATTTTTGGTAAAAGCGGTGGCTGCTGACTACTCATGGGAATCTTCGCAAGCTATTTTATCAATCACCATTCAAACACCATTTTATAAGCAAAGCTGGTTTTACCTATTCTTGATATTATTAGTAGGAAGTGCTGTGTATTGGATCTATCATTACCGCAGCCGCCAACGAGAAAAACTAACGCTACTAGAAACAAAAGCCCAGTTATTGGAAAAAGAAAAAGCATTGGTGATGTATGAAAGTTTGAAACAGCAACTCAATCCGCATTTTCTTTTTAACTCACTCACCTCACTAAGTAGTTTGATTCGTTTTGATACTAAACAAGCAACTGATTTTTTAGATAAAATGAGTAAAGTGTATCGGTACATTTTACAAAATCGAGAAAAAGAATTGGTAACACTCAGTGAAGAACTACGGTTTATTCAAATATTTATTGGGTTACAACAAACCAGATTTGAAGACGGATTAAAAATTGATATACAAATAGATGAACATTTTTATCATAGAAAAATTGTACCGGTTACTTTACAAAACTTGGTTGAAAATGCTATTAAACACAATATTGCAGACTCCGACCTTCCGCTGCTAATTGAAATTTTTATATCGAACGACTATTTGGTTGTTCGCAATAATTTGCAGCGTAAACGCATGGTGGAAACCAGCAACAGACAAGGATTACGGAATATGGAATCGCTATATCAATACCTTGATAAAAGACCACTTATAATTGAAGAAACCGCTGAATATTTTACAGTAAAAATTCCTTTGATATGAAAGCTCTCATAATAGAAGATGAAAAATTAATTGCGCGCGAATTAGTAGCCAAACTTGCGGAAGCGGCTCCTGATGTGGAAGTTTTAGATTGTGTTACTAGTGTAAAAACTAGTACGCGCTGGTTAATGGAAAACGGCACACCTGATTTTATTTTTGCCGACATTCAATTGAGTGACGGAATAAGCTTTGATATTTTTGAACGTTTTCAATTGCAATGCCCGATTATATTCACCACTGCCTATGATGAATATGCTTTGCGCGCTTTTAAAGTGAATGGCGTAGATTATTTGCTAAAACCTTTGGATACTACTGATTTAACCAATGCCGTTGAAAAAGTGCGCAAATTGCTACAATCAGAAAATAAATATCCCTTAGAATTGCAATCACTGGTTGAAATGATTAGAAACCCCACCCAACATGCGCCAACTTTTAAGGAAAAATTTGTAGTTAAACAGCGTAACAATTGGATCCCCATTGCGGTTAAGGAAATCGCCGCTTTTTACCGCGAAAATTTAATTTATTTGCTAACCTTTAAAGGTGAAAAATATGTACTCGACTTTTTAACCTTAGATGAAATTGAAGAACTTTTAAACCCTAAATACTTCTTTAGAGCCAACCGACAATCTATTCTACATATTGATGCTATTGCAACAATTCGACAAGCAGATAATCAAAAATTGGAAGTGCATTTAAAAGCGCCATTAAAAAACAGTCAGGATATTTCGCGTGAAAAAGCGCCGGCTTTTAAAAAATGGCTTGATGCATGATTTTTTATATCATGCTTTAAGAGCGACTATTCGCTTCCAACTAACTTTCTCCTCTCAATTTAACGTACATAAACAAGAGGGTCCCCGATTGCAAGCAATCAATTTAGCAGGAACTTTTTCGGGGGCAACCTTACGCATTGACCAAATCGAAAACTTTTAACTAAGTAAACTCGGATCAATTTAGGCAAGACATATAAAAAAAATTAATCACCACATAGGGCAGATAAGGCAACACAGAAGTAACCTTTGAATAAATTGGGCTAGTAACGCTTATTTGCTAATTTTGCCTGCCATATTAGAGTGAATAACTGTTGTTAAACTGATATTAATCAGGTTAACGGCAACGTTACCGTATCCTGATTAATTTTGTAACTTGTAAATTAAACGATGAGCTATGAGTGCCGCTAACCTTCCTATTAAAAATACCGCCAACATTTCTTTCGACAATACACAAATTGCATTTGCCTACAAATCAACCGAAGACCTAAAAAAAGCCAAATTTTTATTTGCGTCGATGGGCAAACCATGGTTGTTGAACTTTGGCTTAAAAGTTACGCCTTGGGCAATTAGTTTAAATTTACCTTTTACAAAAACAGCTATAAGAAAAACGATTTTTCATCAATTTGTAGGTGGCGAAACCTTGGAAGAAACGGCTCCGGTGGCTCATCGCCTCAATGACTTTAAGGTTAAAGTTATTTTAGATTATGGCGTAGAAGGCGGACATAACGGTGAAGAGGGTTTTGAATTGTCGATGGTAGAATTTATACGCGTAATCAATTATGCTGCCACCCAATCGAATATTCCCTTCATGAGTATTAAAGTAACCGGATGTACTCGTTTTGGTTTATTGGAAAGATTGGATACGTTGATGCATGCCCAAACAGGTACATTGATGCGTAGATACTTAAATGCGGTGGAGCAATTAACTCCTGCAGAAAAAGAAGAATGGCATCGGGTTAGATTAAGATTATTACATATCTGCGAAATTGCAGCTAAAAAAAATATAGGCGTTTTGGTAGATGCGGAGGAAACCTGGATTCAAGATCCGGTTGATGCATTAACCATTTTAATGATGGATACCTTTAATAAAGGAAAAGCCATTGTGTACAATACCGTTCAATTATACCGCCACGATCGTTTAAAGTTTTTAATTGATTCGCACGAAGCGGCAGAGGAAAGAGATTTTGTTCTCGGGGCCAAATTAGTGCGCGGCGCCTATATGGAAAAAGAAAGAGAACGCGCTATTGCGATGAATTATCCATCGCCTATTCAGGCAAGCAAAGAGGATACCGACCGCGATTATGATGAAGCTGTAAAATTCTGTATTGAACATATTGAGCGCATTGCTACCATTGTAGCCACACACAATGAAAACAGCAATTTAGTTGCCGTAGAAGCAGCTTTAGCCAAAGGAATTGCACTCAACCATCCGCATCTTCATTTTTCGCAGCTTTTTGGTATGAGTGATAATATCACTTTTAATTTAGCCAACGAAGGATGTGCGGTGAGCAAGTATTTGCCTTTTGGCCCCATTAAAGATGTAATTCCCTATTTGATGCGTCGTGCGCAAGAAAATAGTAGTGTTAGCGGACAAACCGGTAGAGAGTTAGGCCTTATTGAAAAAGAGTTAAACAGAAGAAAAAGCTAATAATGTTTTTGTACGGGCTACCGAACAATCCGGTTATTTTCCATTCATCCCAAAAACCAACGATAAACTGTTGAATTTTTCGCAATTTTGGGGGTTGAAAAATAACACACTTGCGCTATTTAACTTTTCTTATTTTCATTTGCTTCCACTCGGTGGCGTTTGGTCAAAAACTAAATTTGACCGCCACAAAAATCAATACCCCTATTCGCTTAGACGGGCAGTTAGATGATGCAGCATGGGCAAATATTACGCCCGTCACCCAATTCACGCAAAGCTTTCCAACTTTTGGCTCGGCTTGTCCTAATAAAACAGAAGTGCGTATTGCTTATGATAACCAAGCTGTTTATGTAGGCGCCTACTTGTATGAACAACGTGATAAAATCAGACGCCAACTTACCCAGCGAGATAATATTGATCGAAAAGATACAGATGTTTTTTCGGTTGGATTAGACACTTATCACGATCAACAAAATGCCTTTGTATTTCAAGTGACGGCGGCAGGGGTGCAAGCTGATGCGCGTTTTTCGCAAAATAGCACTAGCAGTGACGGAGATGATAACGACGGCATGGATCGTACTTGGGATGCAGTATGGGAAAGTAAAGTGGCCATTAAAGCCGATGGTTGGGTGATTGAAATGAAAATTCCGTTTAGTGCGATTCGCTTCGCGAAAAAAGACTTACAAGAATGGGGTTTACAGTTTCAACGATTTAGCCGCCATAGCAACGAAACCTATACTTGGAATCCGCAAAATCCTTCCGAAAATGGCACTATCAATCAATTTGGCATTTGGTCTAACTTGCGTGATATTGTGCCTCCTTTACGACTTTCGTTTTTACCTTATCTATCCGGCGGCGTTAAAACCACACCAACAGGTACCGGTAATATTACCGAAACACTTAAAAGCGGGGGAATGGACATTAAGTACGGTATCAATGAAAGTTTTACGTTGGATGTAACTTTAATTCCTGATTTTGCTCAAGTGCAAAGCGATAATGTTTTTTTGAACCTTACTCCCTTTCAAGTAAAATTTGATGATTTTCGCCCCTTCTTTACCGAAGGCACCGAGTTATTTAATAAAGCAGGTTTATTTTACAGTCGCCGAATTGGCGCACAACCAACAGGGGCTTCAGCTATTTTAGATCAGTTTGGCGCAGATAGCAATTACCGGATTCAAAAAAATCCCGGCATTACGCTGTTGTATAATGCCAGTAAATTTTCGGGAAGAACCAAGAAGAATCTAGGTATCGGAATCCTGAATGCGGTTACGCGCAACATGCATGCAGTAGTAAAACATATTGGAACCGGTAAAGATTCTATCATCCAAACCGAACCGATGGCCAATTATAATATTTTAGTATTGGATCAAGCATTAGCCAATCGTTCATCCATTGCCTTTACCAACACCAATGTTATCAGGCAAGGGAATAGTCGCAATGCCAATGTAGCCGCTTTGGATATTTCTTTGTTCAATAAAAGCAATACCTACAATTTTAAATTTTCGCCTAGGCTAAGTAATATTTGGGGCAAAAATGAAAGCTATAACGGATTTGCTTCTTACGCTAGTTTTAGTAAAATAAGCGGCGCCTTTCAATATGAAGCAGGCAGCCGCGTTGAAAGCGATCGGTACGACCCCAATGACTTAGGTTTTATTGATGTTAATAATCGCGTGAACTACTATGTAGAAGCAAAGTATAGTTTCTTTAATCCTACCAAACATTATTTAAACCATAGTTATTACTTACGTGTAGATAACTACCATTTATACAAACCCTTTACGTGGACTGATTTAAGAATTGAAGCAAATGCATCTTTCCTATTCAAAAACTTTTGGGATTTAAATTTTTTCATGGAAGCGCGTCCGAAGTGGCGTAACGATTATTTTGAAGCACGCAAAGCCGGAGCTGTTTTCAAATCTACTTCTTACTGTTTTATGGGCGTTGGCGGAAGTTCGGATAGCCGAAAAAAATTATACGGGTCCTTATTTATCGGTTATGCGGTTGCACCCTTACCCAAAGTATATTATCAATATTTTGAATCAGAATTGCGCTATCGCTTTAGTCCGCGTCTATCAGCCAGCATTAGCAATAAACTAGAAATTGATATTGGTAATCGTGGCTATGGTTTTGTTGAATCAAGCACGCCGGATATCATTATGTCGTCGCGCGATATCACGAACGTAAATACCATTTTATCTGCGCAATATGGCTTTTCAAGCCGAATGAATTTAACGTTTAGAATGCGTCATAATTGGAGTTATGTAGATAATCGCCAATTTTTTCATTTACAATCTGATGGTTACCTAAAAGACATTCCCTTTATAAGCGGCCAAAATCAAAACTTCAATATTTTCAATATTGATATGTTTTATACGTGGGATTTTTTATGGGGCAGCCGCCTCACTTTTGCTTGGAAAAATGCATTGGGGGGTATTGTAGATTTAGACCCCTATCGTTATCACAGTTTTCGCCAAAATCTTGGCCAAATGTTTACTAGCCCACACAGCAATGAAGTGAGTTTAAAAGTGGTGTATTTCTTAGATTACTTAAAACTTTCCCGCAAAAAGTCTTAAACTCCCTAGCCCCGATTTCTTTTCAAAAAAATAAAATTATTTTTTTTGGTTGAATCAATATTTCTTATTTACTTTGTTTTTCAAAGCACTTTTATGCAGTCAAATTCAAACGATCAGGTAGCCCAATTACAGCATATCCGTCAGATGATGGAACAGAGTAGCCGCTTTATCAGTTTAAGTGGCCTAAGCGGTATTGCAGCAGGCACATGCGCCTTGGTTGGGGCCTGGTTTGCGGGCAATATTATTCATCATTCAAAAGGGCGTGTGGTTGCAGAATTGGATACCAACATCAATCGAGGTAGTATGAATGTGCAGGATTACATGGGCAATTCATTATTTCAAATTGCATTGTACACCTTAATTGCGGCTTTTGTATTGGCTACGCTATTTACTTGGTTGCGCGCGTCAAAAACGAAAACGGCAATTTGGGGAACCGC
>JBJOQA010000320.1:0-9946 GCA_046050225.1 Bacteroidota bacterium
TTCAAATTAAAATGATTATTCGAGGTATTTGTTCGATGCGAACCGAGAATAAAAAATTCAAACAACCCATACAGGCAGTAAGCATAGTGGATGAATATTTAGAACATGCCAGGGTGATGGTATTTCATCAGGGAGGTCAAGAAAAAATATTTATCTCCTCAGCCGATTGGATGGTACGCAATATTGATCACCGGGTAGAAGCAGCCTGTATGATTAAGGACAAGACAATAAAGCAAGAGATTATAGATATTTTACATATTCAGTTATCCGACAATGTAAAGGCGCGAAAACTAGATAATGAACTCCAAAATCAATATGTAAATCCGAGAAATACGAAAAAAGTGCGGTCACAGGTGGAAACTTATCAGTATTTATTTCGCAAATTATCCACAGTTAACGTTGTTGAGGCTAAATGAGCCCTCATTAGATGAAACAACGCATTCATTGACCATATTATTTACTAACATTGCTGCAAATTTTACAGGAGTGCCCCATGGTGCTGCTGGCCTTACCATTAACAGCCTATAGTATTGAAATTAGCCGCAATTGATATTGGAAGTAATGCCGCCAGATTGTTGATCACCGAAGTGTCGTACAATTTGCAAGGTGAAACCGTTTTCAACAAACTCAATTTGGTTCGGGTACCCTTACGATTGGGATTTGATGTATTTGAAAACAAAATAATCAGCAAAGAAAAAACAGGCATGTTGCTTCAAACCATGAAAGCATACAAGCATTTATGCCAAGCCTACGATGTTAAACACGTAAAAGCTTGTGCTACCAGTGCGATGCGAGATGCCAGTAATGCGCCGGATATTCTTCGAAAAGTGCGCTTGGAAACCGATATTGAAATAGAGGTGATCAGTGGTGATGTTGAAGCTAATTTGATATATGAGAATCATGTGGCTGAAAACATGGATAAAGACCATAGCTATCTCTATATTGATGTGGGAGGCGGAAGTACCGAACTTTCTTTTTTTAGTAACGGCATCTTAATTCACAAAAAATCGTTGAATATCGGTACCATCCGTTTGTTAAAAGATATGGTTACGCAACAAGATTGGGACAACATGAAGGAAACCATCAGAACTGCCACCAAGTTTCAAAAAAAGGTAGTAGCAATTGGGAGTGGCGGAAATATCAATAAAGTGTTTTCATTAAGCAAGAAAAAAGATGGCAAGCCTTTAAGTTTTGAATTACTGCGCGATTATTATAAAGAATTAGGCAATGTTAGTGTTAGCGAAAGAATTAATAAATACAATTTAAGAGCTGACCGCGCGGATGTAATTGTACCTGCCCTACTCATTTATATAAACGCGATGAAATGGGCTGGTGCAGAAGAAATTTACGTACCAAAAATTGGTTTAGCCGATGGATTAATAAAACATTTATGGGAAGAAATTAAAGCTTAATTTTTGATCCCAAAATTTGAACGAATTCTTGTCAAATATGTTCTGGATGGAGGATTTCGGCCAACCCAAAAAATCAACATAGTAAAAAACGTATAAAATATTTTTTAATAATGGGTCCTTTAGTGCAAATCATTAACCAAGTTTTTGAAATTCAGCATAAGCTTAAAGAATTAGATAAGGCAGATAGTTTTGAACGCAACTTCAACCGTTTGGCGCATATTTTTAAAGAATCCGGTTTTATCATGCACGACCCTACCGGAGAAAATTATGTAGAGAGTAGAACAGATTGTGAAGCAAGTATCACCGGCGATGTAAAAAAGCCAATGAAGATTGCAAAAACATTAAAACCTATTATTTACCAAAGTGAAGGAAGCCAATTACAATTGTTACAAAAAGCAGTAGTGCTGGTTTCAAATAGTTAATTTAGCAAATATGAAGTCGGTAAATTATGGCATCGATCTGGGCACTACCAATTCGTTAATTGCTCGATACGACCAAAATAAAGTTACGGTTTACAAAAACCCAATTGGCCAAAAAGACACGTTGGCCTCGGTAGTCGCCTATCGTAATGATCGCATTATGATTGGAGATAAAGCGCGTGAGTATTTAGTGAAAGATCCGGTAAATGTGTTTGGCGGTTTTAAACGTAAGATGGGAACCGATGAAAAATTTTATGTGGTAAACATTGATGAAAATGTTACACCGGTAGAATTATCCTCTTTGGTTTTAAAAGAACTTAAAAACTTTGTTCCTGAAAAATTAGAAGCCTGTGTTATTACCATTCCGGCCTCTTTCGACAGTATGCAAAGTAATGCTACTTTAAAGGCCGGACAACTAGCCGGATTTAAAGAAGTTTTTTTATTGCAAGAACCCATTGCCGCAAGCTTGGCGTTTTTTAATCAAGGTAATTTAACCGGTGAAAAACATGGTTATTGGTTGGTGTACGATTTAGGCGGAGGTACTTTTGATGTTGCATTGGTGCAATCATCGGAGGAAGACTTAAAGGTGGTTGATCATAAAGGAAATAACTTTTTAGGCGGTTTGGATTTTGATTTTGTACTTATTGATAAAATCATAGTTCCCGCTATTATTGAAAAAACAAATTACCCCAATTTTGAGGAAGAGTTTCGGGTAAAATATGGCAAATTTGAAATGCTGTATTATCAATTATTGTATTACGCCGAAGAAGCCAAAAAAGAACTTTCTCAGTCCGAATCTACCTATATCGAATTTGAAACCAATATCGACGGGAAGGATTACGAATTTTCAATCAACATTACCAAAGCCCAAGCAGAAGCTTTGTTTGCGCCAATTATCGACGAAACAATCCATTTGATAGAATCGATGTTATCCGACAACCAATTAAAGCCGTCTGATATCAATCAAATTATCTTAGTGGGTGGCAGTACGTACTTGCCTGCCGTTAGAAACAAATTGGCGGAAGCCGTTGGCATCCCGTTAAACTATTCTATCGACCCCACTACCTCTATTGCAGTGGGTGCTGCCTACTATGCGGCCAACAAATATTATACACCGGAGGAAGAGCTAATCGCTGCCAAGGAAGAATCACATGTTGAAGTAGATAACCTACTTAAATCTGTTGATTTTTATGCCCCCGATTTGGATGTGGAAGTGATTTATAGCAAAACCAGCAGAGATACGGAAGAAGTGTTGCTGATTGCCGCCACCGGTGCCATCGAAAATAAATACTATCGTTTAACCCGCAATGATGGCGGTTTTGACAGTGGTTACTTGCCCTTGCGTTCCAAGAAATCTGAATTTTTACCGCTTTTGCCTGAACATGTAAATCATTTTCAGTTACGCATATTTAACGAGGGGCAAATTCCAATTGAAGGTCTGACAAAAGAAATCAGCATTAGCCATGGTATTTTTAATATCGACGGCCAACCTATCCCCCATGACATTTCCATTGAAATTGATGACATAGAAAATGGCGTAACAAAGTTGGAGGTGATTTTTGAAAAGAATTCGATGCTACCGCAGAAACGCACCTTGTACCGGGAGATTTCTAAAACCATTAAAAAAGGTAGTGATGACGCTATTATCATCAATATTTTGGAAGGTGATAAAAATGCAAGACCCTCCTCTAATTTAACCATTGGCAGCATTGAAATAGCAGGTAAGGATTTACAAATTGATTTATTGAAAGGTTCAGATATTGAGATTGAGTTGCATCTGAATGATTCGCGGGTACTGAGTACGGCTGTGTTTTTGGTGATGACCCAACAAGAGTTTAAGAATGTATTTGCTTTATCAGAAAAACAAATCCATATTCAGCGCTTAAAAGATCAGTATATACAACTAGAACAGGAGCTAACGCAATCGGTAAAAAAGTTTCAATATAATGATGATAAGCTTTGGGAAATAAAAGCTACGAATTTATTAGACAGCTTGCAATCATTTTCGGTGCGTTTGTTTAAATTGAAAGACAAAGACAAATCAGATGAAAAATATGTACTAGCCGAAAAAATACGTTTGATTTCACAAGAAGCCGACAAATTGGGCGGAAATGAGCGTATTGCGGCAATGATCGAAGAGTATTTCCATCATAAAGAACAAGTACAAGAAGCTTTGCAAATGGTTAATTTCGACAAAGACGAATTAACCAAAAGTTTTAATCGATTGAGTCAAAACGAAGCTGCGGTAGTAGGATCAAAAAATGTATCCTTTATTCAAAATAAAATAGACCAATTATTTGAATTATATCGGCGTGTTTTAAGCGCTACGATTGGCTTCTTGATTAATATTTTCATCGAATACAAAACATACGAATCGGGCTGGTTTAAAGATTATAATGCCGCAAAAAAATTAATGGTGATGGCCGACAAAGCCTTGGCAGAAGAGAAATTTGTGGAGTTCCGCCATTTAGTATTTAGTATATCGGCATTGTTACATTCCAGCAATCGAACTATTCATAAAGACTTTAAAGGAACAGGCATTGGCTAATAAAAGATATCAATCCATCATTCGATTATTTGAGCATTGCGGCATTTCGTATAACGAAGCGTTGAACCCGGTGCGTATAAAAAAACAAGTAACGGTTGAATTCAGTCATTCGGGTACCGGTTTTGTTGAGGTAGATCATCATACCTACAACAAGGAAGATGTGTTTGAAGAAATACAGCATCCTGATTTTGAACGCAGATTAGGCTATCATCAGCGCATATGGCAACATCCTCATCTTTTACAAATGTTAGAGTCAGATGAAGGAAACATGTTGGAGATTAAAGCCGAAATGAAAAACTTTGAAAACGACGATTATTTTGATGGATTTTTTTCGCCCTATTTTGCCGAACCATTTAATAATATTTCAAGAGGTTTATTACAATCGAAAAACCTAGGCATGTTAGGTGTTTGGCTAGAATTAGAGCCTTTTATACAGCTACCTGAGCGAGAAGAAGCCTTTCGTTCTATTCGTTTATTTTTGGATGAACAGTTTCGTTTACTGAAAAACGTGAATAGCGAAAATTATTTTAATCTAAGACCGCAATTAATTGTTTGGATAGACACCGAATGGTATCGTTTTTTTAATAGCTTACCTGAGGAGTATCATGAAATAAGGGAGCGTATTTCCATCAAATTAATCAACCTTACGGTTGCATTGCAAAGGCCGCATCGTCAAGATTGTCTCAGCATCAGTTACCAATTAATCAATGTTGAAAATTTGTCGCAAAATGCGCGATTAACGATTTTACAAAATCATGCGGCTTATACCAATTCAGGTTCGGCTAAAGCATCCACGAGTTCATCCGATTCGGGTAGTTATACTTGGATTTTTTGGGTATTGCTCATCATCATCAAATTTGTGGTATTTTCAAGAGGATGTAACTAATTGTTGCTCAATTTCGTATTTACTAACCCACCACGGATTGTGGCTGTTGTACCTATGTACCAAATAGGTTGAACAAAGCTTTCGTTTTTCCCTTTTTTTACTGAACTTGCCGCTTCAAAAACGAACTTGCATGGCCCCAGATAAAGAATACAAAAAAGTAACCACCAATACGCTTCAAAAAATGAAGCAATCCGGTGAAAAAATATCGATGATAACGGCCTATGATTTTTCATTTGCCAAATTATTTGATGCCGCAGGTATTGACATTATTTTGGTGGGAGATAGTGCCAGTAATGTAATGGCCGGGCATACTACCACCCTTCCCATTACTTTAGATCAAATGATATACCACGCACAAAGTGTGGTAAGAGCAAGAGAACGTGCACTCATCGTAGTAGACATCCCGTTTGGCTATTACCAATCTAACTCCGAAATTGCCTTGGCTTCCGCCATTAGAATCATGAAAGAAAGTGGCGGACATACGGTAAAATTAGAAGGTGGTGAAGAAGTGCTTGACTCTGTTAAAAAAATTGTGAGCGCGGGTATTCCGGTGATGGGGCACTTAGGTTTAACGCCGCAAAGTATCAATAAATTTGGCACGTATGTAGTTCGGGCAACCGAGGATGCAGAAGCAGAAAAATTAAAGAAAGACGCGCTCCTACTTCAAGAGGCGGGTTGTTTTGCCATTGTACTTGAAAAAATTCCGGCAACACTAGCCAAGGTGGTTTCCGAAAGTTTGCATATCCCCACCATCGGTATTGGCGCCGGCGGAGATTGCGATGGTCAGGTTTTGGTAATGCATGATATGTTGGGGATTAATACCGAATTTAAGCCCCGCTTTTTGAGAAGATATTTAAATTTGGACGAACAAATTACCGGCGCAATTAAACGGTATATAGAAGATGTGAAGAGCAGCGATTTTCCAAATGAAAATGAATCTTATTAATTTTTAAACTAAGTATATGAATAAGTAAACTAAACTTATTCGTACAAAAAAACAGATTTATGGAATTGAGAAATGATTGGACCTTAGATGAAATTAAAGGAATTTATCATCAGCCCCTTTTAGATTTATTATACAAAGCCGCTACGGTACATCGCGAAAATGATGCCTATGCCGAAGTACAAATTAGCAGCTTAATCTCCATTAAAACCGGTGGCTGCAAGGAAGATTGCTCGTATTGTCCGCAGGCAGCACGCTATCATACCAATATTGAAGTAGAACCTTTGATGGCTTTAGAAAAAGTAAAAGCACGCGCCATTGCAGCAAAAGCAAATGGTGCATCACGCTTATGCATGGGTGCTGCTTGGCGTGAGGTTCGCAACAACAGCGACTTTGAACGTGTTTTAGAAATGGTTACTGAAGTAAACGATATGGGTTTGGAAGTATGTTGCACATTAGGGATGCTTACCTACGAACAAGCAGAAAGATTAAAAGCAGCCGGCTGTTTCGCCTACAATCACAATATTGACACCAGCAGCGATCATTATGGTAATGTAATAACAACCCGTACCTACGAAGACCGATTAAATACCCTAAACAATGTACGTAAAGCAAAATTGAGTGTTTGTTGTGGTGGCATCGTTGGCTTAGGCGAAACCGATGAAGATCGTGTAAAAATGTTACATACTTTATCTACCATGGAGCAACATCCAGATTCGGTTCCTATAAATGCCTTAGTAGCCATCGAAGGAACACCATTAGAAAATAACCAACGGGTTAGTATAGACGAAATGATACGAATGATTGCAACGGCGCGTATTATTATGCCAAAAAGCGTAGTACGTTTATCTGCAGGTAGAAATGAAATGAGCATTGCCGAACAAGCATTATGTTTTATGGCGGGAGCCAATTCAATTTTTGCAGGAGAAAAATTGCTTACCACACCAAATCCAGAATTTGATGTGGACATGCAAATGTTTAAAACGCTAGGATTGTCACCACGCAAGGCTTTCAAAGAAACTGCGGTAGCCCAATAAAATTTTCATTTATCATGAAAACAAATGCCATCAACCGTTTTAATGGGATGATAAGGGATTTGCTTGCTCAAAAAGAATCCAATGGTTTGAAGCGAAGTTTGGTATCGATGGAACATCAAATTGACTTCAGTTCAAATGATTATTTGGGTTTGGCAAAAAATAGTAGTTTCCCCTTACCAGAATCAATTGCCACCGGTGCTACAGGCTCAAGAAGTATAACCGGCAATCCTGCGATAGCAGAAGAAACCGAAGCTATCATTGCTGCCTTCCATCAGCGCGAAGCGGCTTTAATATTCAACACCGGCTACATGGCCAATGTGGGCTTGCTTTCGTGTATTGCACAACGTGGCGACACCTACATTTCAGATGAATATATTCATGCCAGCATGATTGACGGAATGCGCTTAAGTCATGCGCATCGCCTTCGATTCAAGCATAATGATTTAGCTGATTTAGCACAAAAATTAAAACAGGCAACCGGACAAAAATTTGTACTTACCGAATCTGTTTTTTCTATGGATGGCGATATGGCGCCACTAGCAGCTATTGCCGATTTATGCGAAGCACATGATGCCTTGTTGATTGTTGACGAAGCGCATGCCTCCGGCTTGTACGGACCAAATGGCGAGGGTTTGGTAGTTGCCCATCAATTACAAGATCGCGTTTTTGCCTGTGTACATACTTTTGGCAAAGCACTAGGTTTACATGGCGCGGTGGTAACCGGTAGTGTAGAACTGCGCGAATACCTGATTAATCATGCGCGATCATTTATTTTTACCACTGCCTTGCCGCCTGCCATTTATAAGCAATTACAAGAGGTATACCATCAATTACCAACAGCAAATCGATTGGGTTTACAACAAAAAATTGCTTTTTTCAGGAATGCAATTTTGCAATTTCCTGAATTAAAATGGATGGAATCAATTACTGCGATTCAGGGATTATTGTTAGAAAATAATCATTTGGCAAAAGCAGTGGCAAGCCATGCACAAGCAGCAGGATATTTTGTTCGTCCTATTTTATCACCTACAGTTCCGGCAGGAAAAGAGCGCATACGAATTTGCTTACATCTTTTTAATGAGCAAAAAGACATTACCGCTTTCATAGCTTGTTTAGCCGATGCTGTGAACCAATTTAAACCTGGAATGGTTAATAAGCTAACCACCTTCAATTAAAGCAAATGAAAATTATTATAGCCGGCATTCATACCGGCATAGGAAAAACCGTTTGTTCGGCAGCTATTTGTCAGGGCTTAGGCTTTGATTATTGGAAACCGGTGCAAGCAGGTGATTTAGACCAATCAGACAGTCATTTTATAAAAAACCATGTAACGCATCCTCATTGTAAAATACATCCGGAAGCCTACCGATTAAACACACCGATGTCACCGCATGAAGCCGCTAGATTAGATGGCATTGAAATTCAATTAAGTAATTTTCAAGAACCGAAAACAGAAAACAATTTGGTTATTGAAACAGCCGGCGGCATTTTAAGTCCGCTTGCAGCAGGCATTCAAAACATGCATTTAATTGAACAATTGAAACATCCTGTGATATTGGTTACCAATCATTATTTGGGCAGCATCAATCATACACTACTAAGCATTACAGCATTGCGACAAAAAAATATTCACATTTTAGGAATGGTAATTAGCGGCGTGGAAGTACCTTCTACAGCGAGCTATCTTATTGCCGAAACCCAATTACCTGTTTTATTTCGCATACCGCAATTAGCGCCTTTAAATGCGGCTAGTTTGGCGAAATTTGTTCAAGAAAATCCAATTTCTTTAACATGAAAGCGCTGAACAACAACCCCATTTGGCATCCATTTACCCAAATGAAAACTGCGGCAACACCTATTGATATTGTTGCTGCTAAAGATTGTACGTTGTTCACAGCGGATGGCAAAGCGATATTGGATGCAATCTCCTCATGGTGGGTTACTTTGCACGGACATGCACAGCCTAGCATTGCTGCAGCCATCGCCGCGCAAGCGCAACAATTAGAACAAGTGATTTTTGCCGGATTTACGCATCCGCCGGCACGGCAATTAGCACAAACATTGGTGGAACTTTGGCAAGGTTGGTACGACAAGGTATTTTTTTCTGATGATGGCTCCACCTCCGTGGAAGTGGCTTTAAAAATGGCCATTCAATATTGGCACAATCAAGGCATCACACATCGTAAACGCATTATCGCCTTTAATAACGCCTACCATGGCGATACCTTTGGCAGCATGAGCATTGCGGCTAGAAACGCCTTTAATGCAGCCTTTTCGCCTTATTTATTTGATGTTAGTCATATAGATATTCCTACAGCGGAAAATATTGATTCGGTACTGCAACAAATGGAAGCATTGTTGTTACAAGGTGATACCGGTGCATTTATCTTTGAACCCTTGGTGCAAGGTGCTGCGGGCATGGTAATGTATTCGCCGGAGCATTTAAATAGCCTGATGCAATTGGCCAAAAAACATGAGGTAATTTGTATTGCAGATGAAGTGATGACCGGTTTTGGCAGAACCGGTAAAATATTTGCAACCCAATACCTTCCTCAGCCGGCAGATATCATTTGTTTATCCAAGGGAATAACCGGGGGATTTTTACCCTTAGGCGTAACCTTATGTACCGCAAAAATATATGCCGCTTTTCATGCAGATGACAAGTTAAAGACCTTCTTTCATGGTCATTCTTACACGGCAA
>JBJOQA010000321.1:0-6001 GCA_046050225.1 Bacteroidota bacterium
AACTCGACCACCTGGCAGATGCCATTTCTCAAATAGGAACGGACATTACACCGGATGGGTTGGCTATGTTTGGCGTTGCCGAAATAGAAGACTCTACCGTTTTACATGATTTAGCACTTACAGAAAAATTAAAAAGCCGCCATTACCGCTTTGTGCATTATGAAAGTCCGGATACCCGTGGTATAGATGTGGGATTATTTTACAACCCTAAATATTTTAGAGTATTGCAAAGCGCCCCCTATTTTGTGCAATTGCCACCAAATGGAAAAGATGCTTACTACACACGTGATGTACTCTATGTAAAGGGCATTTTGGCCGGCGACACGGTTCATGTTTTTGTAAATCACTGGCCTTCTCGAGTAGGTGGCGAAGAAAGATCCCAATCATCTCGTAATGCTGCTGCTCAGGTTTGTAAAACGAGAGTTGATTCTATTTTAGCATTAAACCCTTCAGCCAAAATTTTAGCAATGGGCGACTTAAATGACGACCCCATTAGCCCTAGTGTAGTAGAAGTGATGAACGCAAAAGGTAAAATTGAAGAGGTTGGCACCAGCGGTATTTATAACCCATGGATTGGCTTATACAAAAAAGGGATAGGCACTATCGCATATCAGGATAGTTGGGGTTTATTTGACCAAATCATGCTTTCAGGCGGTTGGTTAGACAAAAATCAAAAAGGCTTTTTCTACCAAAATGCAACCATTTTCAATAAAGACTTCTTAATTCAAAAAACCGGTAAATTCAAAAACTATCCGAAACGTACTTGGGATGGCATAACTTACAACTATGGTTATAGCGATCACTTTCCCGTATATATTACTTTGTTAAAGCGCGTTGATTAATAATCAACAACTTATCAAAAGAACATAAAAAAGGGGTTGCAAAAATGCAACCCCTTTTCGTTTATTTTAATGTAGGAAAATTTTAGTCTTCTTTTTTTACGGTTCCTGCACCACTCACATCTTGGTCTACCTGTGCCGCACCTCTATAATAAATTGTTCCGGCCCCACTCGCTTTGGCCTTTAATTTTACACTTGCATGCACATGTACATTACCGGCGCCACTAACTTTTGCATCCGTTGTTTCACTTAATAAACCACTTGACTTAATTTCTGAACTACCGCTTGAATGCAACCAATAATTTTTGGTTCTTCCCGAAATTTGAATTTCGCCTGCTCCGCTTGAATGCACTTCCACAGCAGGCACATCTACTTCAACCTTGATTGAGGATGCTCCTGAAGACTTTATCTCAAATTTACCTTCGCGCTTATTCAAATTCTTCCCCTCAACTGAAGCGGCTCCTGATGCATCAATTTCCTCTAAAGCAGGAACCGTAATATTTACCACATAATGTCCATCGTTGAAATTAGTATGCGACTTCGTTTTGATTTGTAAAGTGGTACCTTTTACCTTGGTTTCAATATAGGGCATAATGTTATCATCTGATTCTACTTCTACTTTCTGTGGAGACCCAATCATCACATTAACGGTAAAAGCTCCCCCCACCTCTATTCTATTAAAATCCTTTACGGTACGCTGTTCTTTTACAATATTCCCGCTTCCGCTGATATACTCACCGCAAGATGCCAAGCTAAAAATGGTTACAACTGCAAGTATGAATTGTTTCATGTTAATTTTTTTGTAAAGGTGCAACAATATTTATCGGATATTGAACCGACAATAGCTGTTTTTGCCCACTCTTGTAAAAGAGTGATGCCTTAGGGCTACAAAGGCTTCCAAATATCTTTAGATGGTTCGTTTCCGGTAATCATACCCAACAATTTCAAAATGTAAGCATTTTCATCCTCGCCGGATTCGTCAATCATTTGTTTTAACGCCATGCTACCCATTGGAAAAATGGACGTAAGGTTCACTTTCCAAACGCCTTCTTCTTTATAAAACATAAAATTTACCGGTGTTTCGGTGCCATTTACCAATAACTGTCCGGTTGCTTGATTTTTATTCAGTGTAACCTTTCCTATTGAATTGGCAGCTACCGAACTCTTGCCTACCATGCCTTTCTCAACCGCATAAACAAATAATTTTCTGCCGTTAAAATTTAAAATTGCTTCCCTATTGGCACGATGGCGTACAATTAATACCATGAGTTTATCCATGATAGGCATTTGGTTAATTTGCACCGAATCGGCATTTCGAATGGCAATTAAAATACTATCATAATATTGAATAGTTTTAATATCCACAAAATTGGCCGCATTTTCACCTTCATCGGCTAATATGGCCTGCTTGTATTGATTAAAAGCATCCTTTACAGCGGCCTCCTCGGCATTTTGAGCATTTAATTGAATGAAGCCCAAACAGAGTAATAATAAGCATATCGTTTTTTTCATATAGGAAAGGTAAATGAATCTTAGAAATCCTAATCTAATCCTCTCTAAAAAAATTACCATTTCAACTGAATTACCCCCAATTAGCCTAAATCTAACATTATCAGTGCCGTTAATTATTTACCTTCGCAGCCTATGACTGAAAAAATTCTCATCCTCGATTTCGGTTCACAGTATACTCAACTTATTGCACGGGCTGTTCGCGAAGCCAATGTATATTGTGAGATTATTCCTTACAATAAACCGTTCACTTTTGATAGCCATTTAAAAGGAATTATCCTATCCGGATCACCATGTTCGGTAAATGAACCCGAAGCCCCTACCGCAGATGTGGCCTCCTTTGCAAACCAAGTACCGATTTTAGGTATTTGTTACGGGGCGCAATTAACCGCCAAACAATTGGGCGGCGCGGTAGATAAAAGTAATAAGCGTGAATATGGCAGAGCAATGCTAAATGTATTGCAGGCAGAAGATACGCTAATGAAAAATGTAGACGCACATTCGCAGGTTTGGATGAGTCATAGCGATAGCATTAGTGCATTACCTAACGGGTTTGAAATTATAGGCGTAACGGAAAGTATTCCCGTTGCAGCATTTAAATCGCTTCAACATGCACACCCTATTTATGGATTACAGTTTCACCCCGAAGTGTATCATTCTACACAAGGCAAAATAATGCTGCAAAATTACCTTACACAAATTTGCGGCTGTAAGCAAGATTGGACACCCGCACATTATATTACCGATACCGTTGCACAATTAAAAGCCCAAATTGGCGATAAAAGAGTGATTATGGCGCTCAGTGGCGGTGTAGATAGTACGGTTGCTGCTACCCTTATTCATCGTGCTATTGGAGAGAATCTATTTGGCATTTTTGTAGATAACGGGCTTTTACGCAAAAATGAATTTGAAGATGTTTTGGTACAATACGATAAACTCGGCTTAAATGTAAATGGTGTAGATGCCAAGCAACATTTTTACACACAGTTAGCCGGCGTTTCAGACCCCGAAACAAAGCGGAAAATTATTGGTAAAGGTTTTATTGAAATATTTGACCAAGAAGCACATCGGATAGAAAACATAGATTTCTTGGGGCAAGGCACTATTTATCCGGATGTGGTTGAATCAGCATCTGTACATGGCGGCCCATCTGTTACCATTAAATCGCACCACAATGTTGGTGGTCTGCCCGAAACCATGAAGTTAAGTTTGGTTGAACCGCTTCGCTTGTTATTTAAAGATGAAGTACGAAAAGTTGGTTTAGAATTAGGCATCCCCTACGAAATGTTATATCGTCATCCATTTCCAGGCCCGGGACTAGGCATTCGCATTTTAGGAGACATAACCGAAGAAAAGGTACGATTGTTGCAAGAAGCAGATGCAGTGTATACGCAAGCATTGAAGAAACACGACCTATATGCAACCGTATGGCAAGCCGGAACCATCTTGCTTCCTGTAAAAAGCGTTGGCGTAATGGGCGATGAAAGAACCTACGAATATACGGTTGCATTGCGCGCAGTTACAAGTGTAGATGGCATGACGGCTGATTGGGCACCGCTGCCTTACACGTTTTTGGCAGAAGTTTCGAATGAAATTATCAATAATGTGCGCGGTATTAATCGTGTTGTTTATGATATTAGCAGCAAACCTCCTGCAACCATTGAATGGGAATAAAAAAACGGCGGGTTGCTAAATAAATTGAAGCAGTATTATGAAGAATTTTGTTGTATTATTTTTTGCCATATCCCTTTTGCAATTGGTTAGTAAAGCTTCCCAAGCACAAGATAGTTTGCCAGCACAAAAAATAAAACTCGCCATCTTTGCGCCATTAATGTTGGATTCTGTTTTTACTGAAAATGGAAATTTCAAATTCAAGCAAGGCATGCCTAAATTTATGATGCCGGCAGTTGATTTTGTAAATGGCGTAAAAGTTGCATTAGATTCCCTTCAAATTCCCGGCAACGTTCAAGTAGAAGCGAGCATTTTTGATACCCGCTCCTATTCACAACCCTTGGCAACCTTATTGAAATCCAAAAAATTAGATCAATACGATTTATTCATCGGGGCTACCCGCGATGCTGAATACAAACTGTTGGCCGAATTTGCCCGCGTTAAAAACATTCCATTTATTTCTGCAACTTACCCAAATGACGGTGGCATCACCGACAATCCATTTGTTGTAATTGTAAACTCCACCTTACGCGCTCATTGCGAAGCCATTTACGCCTATTTATTGCAAAACCACGGCACCGACAAGTTATACTTGATTAGAAAAAAGGGTGCACAAGAAGATAAAGTTGCCGCCTATTTTAAACAAATGAACGACCGAGATGGCGGCACCTTACTACCCATCCAAACCATCAATTTCGATAGCACCGTAAATAGCGAAATGATACAAAAGAAGCTAGATAGCAACCGTAATTCGGTTATTATTGGCGGGTCGTTAGATGAAGGATTTGCAGAAGCCCTTACAGCCACTTGCTTCGATTTACATCGACAACATTACCCTATTAAATTATTTGGAATGCCCAATTGGGACGGATTCAAGAGTTTATTAAAGAGGGATGCCTACACCGATTTTCCGGTATATTATACTTCCCCCTATTACAATAATAAACTGGATGATTACAGTAGAATACTTACCAATCATTACCAATTAAATATGAATGGGAAGCCAACAGACATGGCTTTTAAAGGATTTGAATGCACAGCCTTATTTCTTCAATTACTTATTAAACATCCAAATGATTTCTTAAGCCAGTTGAACGATAAGTCGGTTAAAATATTTACAGACTACAATTTTAGACCGGTAAGCACCGATAATAAATCAAGTATGCCCGATTACATTGAAAACAAACACTTGTATTTTATGCAGATTGTAAATGGAACGGTTAATAAAGCTTGGTAGCTAAACCTTTCAATTAGAACTAGGGCGCCATTTCGTAACCGCTTTTAATAATTGTTGATAACATCTTGAACTTTTCATTCGCTTGAAAGCAATGCATCGCATGGGCAGGAATTACAATACCATCACCTAACTTTAAATGATGCACTTTCTTATCAATAGTAATTTGAGCCGCTCCATGTATAATTTGAATATAAGTATCAAAGGGGCAAGATTTTTCAGCTAACTCTTCGCCGGTATAAAAAGACATTGCGGTAATATTACCTGTAGACTTTTTAATGATTGTTTTGCTTACCACTGCATTGGGCAAATATTCAATAATTTCAACAACAATATGAACGGTAGATTTTTCCAGCTCAATATTAACGTTTGTTTTGCCCTCTTCCTGCTTCAATAAATTTGACATAGCTAAAATTTTAACTTACAAGGTAGTCTATTAAGCTTTACCAATACCATATTGTTTAATCTGCTTAATTTCTTTTCCGATAGCTATAGATTGCCCAACCATTTAATACCACGGCAAAAAGGGCGATGATGCCTAATTGATAAGTAATATCCCTTAAACCACTTCCTTTTAATACTACCATACGCATCACTTCAATGAAATAAGAAACAGGGTTAAACCTAGTAACCCATTGGGCCCAAACCGGCATACTATCGATAGAAGTATACAGCCCGCCCATTAAAATAAAAATCATCATTATAAAAAAGGAAATCAACATTGCTTGCTGCTGAGTGGCCGAATAGG
>JBJOQA010000322.1:0-2589 GCA_046050225.1 Bacteroidota bacterium
AAAATTCAAGAATTAGTTGGAAATGAAGGTTTGCGTCGTCGTAACAGCGATCAATACAAAGCGCTCATGGAAAGTTACGGTATTCAATAATTTTTTATTCATCGATCCAATTTCGAATAAATTTCAACAATGGCTTTAAATAATGACATCATCCGGCAAATGCTCACCGATAAATTTGGTGACGTATTAACCGATTGGCAAGAACCGCATGGCATGCTTACCTTCACAGCTCCCAAAGAAATGAATTTGAAGGTTTTGCAATTCTTATTTGATGATCCTACACTGCGTTTTCAATTTTTAACAGACCTCCAAGCCGTTCACTATCCGCATTTGAGTGGTGCCGAATTGGCCGTGGTTTATCATTTACATAATCTTACCGATAATATTCGCATTCGTTTTAAAGTGTTTACCAGCGTGGATGCGCCCGATGTATTTAGCGCAACAGCCTTATATCGTTCGGCCAATTTTATGGAGCGAGAAACCTACGATTTTTATGGGGTAAATTTTGTTGGACATCCCAATTTGAAAAGAATTTTAAACGTGGATGAAATGGATTATTTCCCTTTAAGGAAAGAATTCCCATTGGAAGATCAAACCCGTACCGATAAAGACGATGAAATGTTTGGACGTGGCACCTATCGCCAATAACAAACAACAACCAAATATCTAACAGATCAGTTAATTGTTTATAAACTATGAGTGATCATATCACGTTGCCGGAAGGCAGTATAGAAAAACTCACTACCACGTTAAATCTTGGGCCTACTCACCCTGCAACCCATGGCGTATTCCAAAATATTTTGGAATTGGATGGTGAGCGTATTGTGAAAGCCGAATCTACCGTTGGTTATATTCACCGCGCATTTGAAAAATTAGCCGAAAGAAGACCGCTTTATCAAATTACTCCTATCACCGATCGTTTGAACTATTGCTCTTCTCCATTAAATAATATGGGATGGCATTTAACTTGCGAAAAATTGTTAGGGGTTCAAACACCTAAGCGAGTTGACTATTTGCGTATTATCATTATGGAATTAGCGCGTATTTCCGACCACTTAATTTGTAACTCCATTGTAGGGGTAGATAGTGGTGCTTATTCCGGATTTTTATATTTGATGCAGTATCGCGAGTTGATTTATGAAATTTACGAAGAAGTTTGCGGTTCGCGTTTAACCACCAATATTGGTAGAATAGGCGGTTTTGAAAGAGACTTTAATGATACCGCTTTCCAAAAGTTTGAAAAATTCTTAGCTGAATATCCACGTGTTTTAAAAGAATTTGAAAATCTGTTTACACGTAACCGTATTTTCATGGAACGTACTATTGGTTGTGGTGCAATTTCTGCCGAAAAAGCCTTGAATTACGGTTTTACCGGGCCAAACTTACGTGCAGCAGGTGTTGACTATGATGTTCGCGTTCATACACCATATAGTTCTTACGAAGAGTTTGATTTCACCGTTCCGGTGGGATCTACCGGCGATTGCTATGATCGCTTCTTGGTACGTAATCAAGAAATGTGGCAAAGTTTGAGCATCTTAAACCAAGCTTACAAAAAATTGCAAGCTTTAAAAGGGGAGGATGCAACGGTTTATCATGCAGATGTGCCTGCTTATTACCTTCCGGAGAAAAAGGATGTATATACTAAAATGGAGGCCTTGATTTATCATTTCAAGATTATCATGGGTGAAACCGAAATACCTGCCGGCGAAGTGTATTCTTCGATAGAAGCAGCAAATGGCGAATTAGGTTTTTATTTAATTAGCGACGGAGGCAGAACACCGTATCGTTTACATTTTAGAAGACCTTGTTTTATTTATTATCAAGCTTATACCGACTTAATAACCGGCGGCATGTTGAGTGACGCTATTATTACCATGAGTAGCTTGAATCTGATTGCAGGAGAATTGGATGCTTAAGAAGAGCATTTCATTCTTGATTTTTAAATGCGCACTTTAGTTTTTTATGATACAGTTTAGTGAAGAACAATTAGCCAAGGTGAATGAAATCATCGCCAGATATCCGCAAGGACGCCAAAAAAGCGCTCTTTTACCGGTATTGCACCTTGCACAGGAAACATTCGACGGATGGTTGGATACCCCTGTGATGGATTATGTAGCCGGTTTGTTGCAAATCAAGCCGATTGAGGTATATGAAGTGGCTACATTTTATACCATGTTTAATATGAAGCCAGTTGGCAAGTATGTTTTTGAAGTTTGTCATACCGGCCCTTGCATGGTAAGTGGCAGTGATAATATCCTTGAATACATCAAACAGAAACTGCAAATTAAAGTTGGTGAAACAACCGCTGATGGTTTGTTTACCTTAAAAACTGCAGAATGCTTGGGTGCTTGCGGATATGCACCGATGATGCAGGTGGGTAAGTTCTATCGCGAACATTTAACCCCTGAAAAAGTAGATGCGATTATAGAAGAGTATCGCGCCAAAGCAACCAAATGATTTAAACATTAAGATTTTAATCAGAACTGATTATACAGATGTCAAAGAAGTTATTATTAGCCAATGCAAATGTACCGGGCATCCGCACGTACGAAGTTTATCGCCGCGAAGGGGGTTATCGTAGTGTAGAAA
>JBJOQA010000323.1:0-9141 GCA_046050225.1 Bacteroidota bacterium
ACCAAAAATCTCATCCAAGCTCAGCTTCTTCACTTCACCATATTTAGCTAATTGATCAGCCGGCAATTTCTTTTCAGAAGCCAAAATACAATAGGTATAAGGTTTACCTGCAATATTATTGCTATGGAATGCTTTTAATTCTTTGTAACCGATTTGGTTTACGGTTGCGTATACTTTCTTACGCACGTCGGTTTGTTGGCCTTTGCGTTGTGCAGCAAGATAATTCATGATAATACCGTCTTGTGTAATTCTTTCGGTTTCAATATCTTTTACAATTCCCGCTTTAGCGGTTTTGATATTTTCGGCAACTTCAGGCAAATCGGTTAATAATTCATTCATCGCAGTTACTGCTTCATTAAATTTATCAGCCTGACAACCTACATAAGCAACGGTATAATAAGGGTCTTCTTTCTTATCAGGGGCTGCATAAAAAGCAAATGTTGAATAGGCTAATGCCTTTGATTCACGAATGGTTTGAAATACCAAGGCTCCCATACCGCCACCAAAATAATTATTGAAAACATTTACGGTTGCTTCTTGATCATCGCTGTAAGCAGATGCGTTGCGTACCCAACGAATTTCGGCTTGTACCATATTGTAATCGGCAAACAAAACTTGGTTAGCTGTTTGTTGTGCAAAGGTAAATTTAGCCGGCGCTTCAGGAGCTGTATAACTTGCCGGAATTTTATGTGCTTTAGCTAAACCGGTTGTTAAAGCAGCTAAAGGTTGCGGACCGTAATACATTACCGTATGCTTGTAACCTGCTAACGTGTGCAACAAATTGGCTAATTCTTCGGCAGTAATGCTGTTTAGTTCATCATTGCTCAACACATTATTAAAAGGATTTTTACTTCCGTAACGTGCATAAGCCATCAAGCCATTCATAATTGCACCTTTATTCAACTTTGCATCTGATCTAGATTTAGTCAAGCGTGCTTTCAACGATTTCCATGCAGCCTCATCAGCCTTACAGTTAGCAATTAAGTTTTCAAATAAAGCAACGGCTTTATCAAAATTTTCTTGCAACCCTTCAATGGTAACAGTAGTAAATTCAACACCCGCATTTACATTGAAGCTACAAGCGATTTTGTAGAATTCTTTAGAGATATCTTCAGAAGTTTGTTTGTCGGTTCCCAAAAACTGCAAGTACTGACCGGCAATTCCCAATTTTTTGTTGTTCCATGTACCTACATCATAACGATAACGCAAACGGAATAAACTGTTGGTTTTGTTTTGAACATATAACACTTCTGCATTACCGATTTTACCCTTTTGCAGATCCTTATTGTAGTCTAAGAAAACTGGTTTTACCGGTGTAGCAGGCATGTCGTTTACCGCCTTTACAAATGCACTTTGCGCATCTCTATTGGTTTCAACAGGTGTGATGGCAGGCTTATCCACCTTAGCAACATTTTTGTCTTCACCTTTGCGTTTTAAAACAGCTACATAGTTGTTTTGGAAATAACGATTTGCAAAATCAACAATATCTTTTTTAGTTAATTTAGATAACTGATCCACATAAGCAACTTGATCTTTCCAATCTAATTCGCTAGTAAATGCATCCATCAAATTATTGGCGCGTGAACCATAGGTTTCATTACCCTGAATGATTGACTTCTTCAAATTGTTGATGATAGAAGTAATTAAGTTATCATCAAAGTTCCCTTTTTTCAAGTTTTCAATTTCGTTCAACATCAAGGAACGAACATCATCCAACGACTGGCCCAAGGTAGGCGCACCGGTCATATACAAAATACTATAATCAATCAAAGTATAAGAAAATGCAGATGCACGCAATAATTTTTGCTTTTTCACCAAGTTCAAATCCATCAAACCGGCTTTACCGTTGGTAAGAATTTGTCCAACCAAATCAACCAATAACGCATCTTTACTTTTATTGCCCGGCATACGGAAACCGATAGCAACGCTTTCGGCATCCGGCCCTACCACTTCCTTCACAATAGGTTCGGTGATGGGTGCTTCCGGATCAAATTTATACGGTGGTATTGTTTTCGGTTTCATGTAACCAAAAGCCGCATCAATTTTTTTGATCATCTCATCCGGATTAAAATCGCCGCTCAAAATCACGCCCATGTTGTTAGGTACGTAATAGGTATTGAAGTATTCACGGATAGCTTCCAAAGATGGATTTTTTAAATGCTCGATCGTACCGATTGTGGTTTGGCGGCCGTAGTTGTTATTTTGGAACAACTCTCTGAAAAGGGTTTCAGAAACCTTACGTCCGTCGTTATCTAAGCTTCTATTTTTTTCTTCATACACCGCTTCTAACTCGGTATGAAAAATACGAAACACGGGGTTACGAAAACGTTCGCCCTGCACTTTTAGATATTTATCTATCGCACTAGCCGGAACATCGTCGGTGTAAACCGTTTGTTCAAAAGAGGTGAACGCATTGGTGCCTTGCGCGCCCATTGCACTCATCATTTTATCGTATTCGTTTGCAATAGCAAATTTTGCTGCAACACCACTCACCGAGTCGATTTGATGATAAATCGCTTTGCGTTCTTCTTCATTAGTGGTTTTATTGTACTTCTCGTACAAGGCATTAATTTTTTCCAACTCGGGTTTTTCCTTTTCCCAATTCAATGAACCATACTTATCGGTTCCCTTAAATAACATATGCTCTAAATAATGCGCCAAGCCGGTATGATCGGCTGGGTCGGTTTTGCTACCTGCTTTGGTAGCCACATAGCATTGAATACGAGGGTCTTTATTGGTAGCACTTAAAATAACCGTTAGCCCGTTTTTAAGCGTGTAAAAGCGCGCTTGGGTTGGGTCATTGGTTACATACTTATACGTATACCCTGCAGCTGTTACCTGTTTCCATTGATATTTGGCAGGCTGCGCCATTGCTGCCATACTAATAATAGCGAACAACAATAAGCAAAAACTTTTTTTCATAAACATGTAGCGTTTGTTGAATGAGGAAGATTATAATGTTTGCAAACGTCCGAAATATTTAGTGATTCGGATACATAAATTATATTTTTGGCAAAATTTTGATTTAAATGAAAAAAGGGTTGCTGCGCTTGCTTAAAATCACGGGGGTGGTTTTTGTACTTTTCAACGTAATCGTTGCCATTCATGCTTATAAATTCACCCATTTTTATGAAGCCAACGAACGTCCGATAAAAGATACCGGCAAGGTTTCGGGTTGGCAAATAACCAAAACCATTTTTACAGGTATCAATGGGTACAAATGGCCCAGCAACCCTACGGATAGTAGTGTTGAAACCGTTTATCTATCCACCAAGGATAAATACAAATTAGAAGGTTGGTACATTAAAACCGATTTACCCGCAAAAGGCACGGTTATTCTATTTCACGGTCATGGCGGAAACAAAGCCGGCGTGCGAACCGAAGCAAAAAGTTTTCGCGAACTAGGGTACAATACCTTAATGATTGACTTTAGAGCTCATGGCAATAGTACCGGAAACACTTGCACCATTGGTTACCAAGAAGCTGAAGATGTTTGGCTGGCTTATCGGTTTGCAAAAGAAGTAAAAGGACAACAACAAATTATTTTATGGGGCATATCAATGGGTGCTGCCACCATTACAAAAGCATTAAATGATTATCCAATGCTGATTAACAAGGTAATATTGGAAATGCCATTTGCCTCCATTCAACAAGCAGCAGCAAGTAGAGTTAAAATGATGGGATTACCCGGTGAGCCACTAGCCACCTTTCTTACCTGCTGGGGCGGATGGTTACATGGTTTTTGGGGATTTGATATGGCGCCGGCCGAATATGCACACAATATTAAGGTACCTGTATTGTTGCAATGGGGAAACAACGACCCGCGTGTTTTAAAAGAAGAAACCGATGCCATATTTGCAGCCTTGCCCGGCACAAAAAAATTAATGATCTACGAAGATGCAGGCCATGAATCGCTTTGCAAATACGATCATGCAAAGTGGATGCGCACCGTTCAATCATTTTTACAATAGTTCTATTCCATACCCCATATCCTTAATTTTGCAACATGCATCCAAGAGAATTATCTATAGCCGATTTTACTTATGATTTGCCCGATAACCGCATTGCTGCGGCCCCCTTGGCCATTCGTGATCAATCTAAGTTATTGGTATATCGGGCAGGAAAAATTGAAGCAACTTCCTATCATCAAATTAGCGATTATTTACCCCATAATTCCTTGCTGATTTTTAACAATACAAAGGTGATTCAAGCACGTATTTTGTTTAAAAAAGATACGGGCGGCATCATCGAAATTTTTTGTTTAGAGCCGGATGAACCGGAAAAAGATTTTCAAATATTAATGCGCAAGCAAGCCACCATTAAATGGAAATGCTTGATTGGCGGAGCCAGCAAATGGAAACAAGGCAAATTGTCTAGTACTATCACTACCCAAGATGAAGCAGGAAACGAGCTTACCGTTACCTTAGAAGCCGAACTCCTAACCAAATTACCGGATGCATATATTGTTGCCCTAAGTTGGCAACCCGCATCCTTGAGCCTAGCAGAAATTTTATTATTATTTGGCGATACGCCATTGCCTCCCTACATCCGCAGAAAAACCGATGCATTAGATAAAGAACGTTACCAAACCATTTACGCAAGGTATGAAGGTAGCGTTGCTGCACCAACGGCCGGACTTCATTTTACCGAATCTATTTTTCAATCCTTTCAGCAAAAGGGTATTCAACATGATTTTGTTACGTTACATGTGGGCGCCGGAACTTTTAAACCCGTAAAAGCTGCGCAAATTGGCGGTCATGAAATGCATGCCGAATGGATGGACGTAAATGTTGAATTAATTGAAAGACTGATTGCGCAAATTGAAGCACCTATTGTAAGTGTTGGTACAACTTCTTTACGCACGCTAGAAAGTTTATATTGGATGGGCGTGAAATGTTTACTTAATCCTGCAGCGCGTTTAGCGGATATATTGATACATCAGTGGGACGTTTATGAAAACGATTTATTATCAACACAATTTACGCGGGTTGAGGCTTTAAAAGGCTTAGTGCAATGGCTACAATCACAGCAGTTAAACAATTTATTAGCACCAACACAAATATTAATTGCACCCGGATACCGATATCGTGTGGTAAATATATTGGCTACAAATTTTCATCAGCCACAATCAACTTTATTATTGTTGGTTGCAGCCGCTATTGGCGAAAACTGGAAACAAGTTTACCAGTACGCACTTGAAAATGATTTTCGTTTTTTAAGTTATGGGGATGGCAGTTTGCTGTTCTTTGATGCACCTACTTCGTTACTTTAATGTAGCCGCTAATGCTTCTTCTAAATCGGTACCGCGCAAATTGCTGGCCAATATTTTTCCTTGCGGATCAATGAGTACATTGTATGGAATGCTTTCTAATTGATAAAGCGCCGTGGCTGCACTATTCCAATATTTAAGATCGCTAATTTGTTGCCAAACCAATCCATCTTGGCGAATTGCACTTAACCAAGCCTCTTTATCTTTATCCAAAGAAACCCCAAGAACGGTAAAGTTTTTATCCTTGAATTTTTGGTATGCTTTTACCACATTCGGGTTTTCGGCTCGGCAGGGGCCGCACCAACTAGCCCAAAAATCAATCAACACGTATTTGCCTCTTAATTGCTTCAATGAAAACAATTTTCCATCGGTATCGGGCATAGTAATTTCCGGTGCAACAGCACCCGGTGTTAAAGCGGTATTGGAGGTTTTTAAACTGTCTTGCATTTTTGCGCGCGCCATCATCGATTGAAACTGTGTTACTAAACCAAGCAAAACCTCATTCTTAGGAAAACGGGCAGGCAGTTTAGCAATCACTTTTTCTAACTTGGCCGGATCAATATTTCGCGTAAAACTCATGGCAAACATGCTGAGTGTTGCATTGCTACAGGTATCGATATACTGAATGATATATTTTTGATAGGCGATGCTTTTTTGATCATAGTCTTTCACCATCACATTAAACAAGCTATCGGTTTCTACCTTATTGGGGTAGGCATCAATTTTTTTTGATTGTTCGGCAAGCGCTAATTTAAAATCATCGGCCGACAATATAAATTGCTTGAGTTGGCGATTGATAGGCGAACCTATTTGTACTTGTCGATATTCAAGTGCTTTTAAATCGGCTGCAAAACTGATATTGGGTTGATCGTTGATGAAGATAAAACCGGCACGATCTTTTTCCAGTCGAATACGAAACAAACCTTCACCGGATGTAATCCCCTTAATTTCAAACTTTCCGGCTTTTAAATCGGCAGTATCCAAAACTTCAGGGGCTCTATCGGTGAAATATAATTCTTCGAGATAAAGTTTTTGATCGGTTGCATTTTTAATATCACCTTTCACCACAAATCCACCTTGATCAATCTTGTTTTTACAGGCGCCTAAAACAACCACCACACCTAAAAAGAGTATACATTTTTTCATACGACTATTTGAATAATATTTTAATGCAGCATTATTACCCTTGCAATTTTTCGGCCAATAATTTATTAACCAATTGCATATCAGCTTTGCCCTTGCTTCGTTTTTTTACTTCACCTGCAAATAAGCCAATTAAGCCTTTTTTGCCCGAACGATATTCTTTTACCTTATCCGGCATGGCGGCCAAAGCTTCATCCACCCAAGTTTCAATGGCACTGCTATCACTTTCTTGAATCAAATTTAATTGGGTAGCTAGTTGCAAACAATCTGCTTCCGGCTGTTGTAACAACGCAGAAAAAATGCGCCCGGATGCCACGCTAAAATTAACCTGGCCGGTTTCTACCAAGGCAATTAATTCGGCCAATTTTGAAGGACGAATCGGCAATTGTTCAATGGTAGCAGATTCGTTTTCGTTGAGATAGGTTTTGATGGGGCCCATCAACCAATTGGCAACTGCTTTATAGTATTGGGTATGTTGGATGGCGGTTTCAAAATAATCTACAAATGCACGATCACTGCAAATAAAGCTTGCATCGTAAGCAGGCAACTGATAGGTAACGGTATACTTTTGTACCAAGGCTTGCGGCAATGCCGGTAAAGCGGCACGTACCTCCTCCATATAAGTATCCGTAATTACAAATGGTGTTAAATCCGGATCAGGAAAATAGCGATAATCATCCGCATCTTCCTTAGAACGTAAGCTAAAAGTGCGATGATGATCGGCATCATAACTGCGCGTTTCTTGTATGATGGTTTCTCCCGCTTCAGTAATTGCAATTAATCGATCTACTTCTAAATCAATGGCTCTTTTTACATTACGGATACTATTCAAATTTTTCACTTCTACCCTCGTGCCTAATTTAGTATCGCCTTTCAGGCGGATGGAGATATTGGCATCGCAACGCATACTGCCTTCTTCCATATTACCATCGCATACCTCTATCCAACGTACCATTCTGCGCAACTCGGTTAAATAAGCAAAAGCCTCATCACTGCTATGTAATACGGGTTCGCTAACAATTTCAAGCAAAGGAACACCTGCGCGGTTTAAATCAATAGCGGTAAATGCAGGATCCAAATCATGAATACTTTTTCCTGCATCTTCTTCAATATGAATGCGATTTAATTGAATATTTTTAGTACCCTCAGTGGTGTTGATGGTAACAAAACCATTTTTACAAATTGGCGTGGTATGTTGACTAATTTGGTAACCCTTGGGTAAATCGGGATAAAAATAGTTTTTACGTGCAAAATAGTTGCGTTGTTCAATTTCGCAATTAAGTGCCAAGCCTAGTTTAACCGCATACTCAATGGCTTTTTCGTTCATCCGCGGCAAGGTGCCGGGATGCGCCAACGTGATGCCGCTCACATGCGTATTAGGCGGAGCGCCAAAACTTGCACTGTCGCCACAAAACAGTTTACTCTTTGTGAGCAATTGCGCATGCACTTCTAAACCAATAACCGTTTCGTATTTTTCATTCTTCATTGCATCGCAAAGTTAAGGTTACGGCATTGATACGCCTAATACCACAACCTACTTCCTTTATTTTTTCGAAAATAACCTTGCTGTTTTGCCCCTACGGGATGGCACAAAACAAAACACCCCGCAAAGGTTGCGGGGTGTTGTAGTTATGGTTGGTACTAAAGATTTGCTGTTTTGAGCTTACGCTGAATTTTTACTTCAATATTCAATTCTTGCTTGTTGCGTATTACTTTCATTTTGTATGATTTTTTCTTATCATCGGGTGCCAAATGCTCGCGGGCCTCATCGGTATTGGTAATTTTTGCACCATCAATTTCTACAATTAAATCATCTTTTTGAATTCCTGCAATTGCCGCTGCTGAACTATCTTCTACAGCAATCACTTTTACATTATCCCCATCTTCGGTATCCTGAATTTTAATACCAAGCTTTTTCTGACGTGGAAACATGTTTAGATTTTTAAAATCTCCATCCATATCAAAGTCAAGATTAGATAACTCTTTTAATTTGCTCAAACCTTCGCCGTCGAAATTAAAAAATACATTCTCATCTTGATGATTCCCTCTAGGTGTGGTAAAATTAAACTCCCTTCCGGCATCATTTCCTTTAAAAGAAAAAGCTCTAACGCTGGATTGTTTTCTTTCTCCTAAGGTTGCTTTGGCTTTCTTTTCTTTGCCTTCTCTCGTGTAGTAAATCGTAACCTCTTCTTTGGGTTTAAAACTTGTAACTACCTCCGATAAACCTGCCGGATCTTCCACCACTTTATCATTTATTTTTGTAATTACATCCCCTGGCTTTAAGCCTGCCTTTTCTGCAGCACTTTCCGGTGTTACGGCTGTAATTTCTGCACCTTTTTTTGCCGGCTTATCTTCATTTTGAACAGCAATTACCGTAGATGTAACTCCCAAAAATGCACTTGGTTTTGCATCTTCCATTTCAAAATCTTCCATATTAGGAGCAATCATGCCAAAATTTTGTCCGGGTGCGCCATCCACGGTTACTTCCATAGTGCGATTATCGCCGTTACCTCTTTTCTTAATAATTACTTTTCTTTTATTGATGGTAACATTTTCATCTTTAAACTCGCTCAACGGTTTACCATTGATGGTTACTTTATCGCCATTAACTTCCACTTTTAAAGTCATTTCTTTATCCCCGTCTTTACGAATAATAATTTCTTCCGACTTCTTTTCTTTTTTTGGTTGATCCTGCGCCAACAAGGTAAGTGGTGTTGCCGCTAACAATA
>JBJOQA010000324.1:0-3027 GCA_046050225.1 Bacteroidota bacterium
AATAAATCCTTCGCCACTTCCTGATCACGCGTTAACGTAATTGCAAATGGTTTCAGAAACTCTGTATTATTTAACAGTAATTGATCAAAATTTTGAGTAGCCATTGCGTTTTGTTTAATAAAATAATAGTCAAAGCTAAACAACATAGGGTTCTAAACCAAAATAAATGTTTAATTAAAATTGTTAAAAATTAAACAACATCGGCGCGAGAACTAAATTGAACCCACGAACTCCATTACAGATGTGTAATTTTGTTTAAGTGTAATGTGTTCCGGAACAGGCTTTTCATAGTTTTTTGTTAAGTAACCGGATACAATAATCTTATAATTTCCGAGTTTTTTGTGCGCGTTTTGTAAGAAACGATCGAAATTAAAATTATTGGCATTTGAAGTTACATGCGTATACAAAAAGTCGGGTTTCTTAATATTTGCAACAAATTCGATATCCTTTAAAGGAACATTGGCTCCTAAATACAGCACTTTAATACCCCGCGTGCGCAATACATAATACATAAATAACAAGCCTATTTCATGATATTCACCCTCGGGCAAAAACAGCAATACGGTTTTGTTCGTTTGCAAAGCGGTAGAAACACCTTCAATACCTAATATTAATTTTTGACGAATTATATTGCTTACTAAGTGCTCTTGTGCAGGGTTAATATGGTTAGTTACCCATAAAATGCCGATACGCTCAAGAAATGGAAATATAATTTGCGTGATGGTGCGCTCAATCCCCCTGGCTGCAATGTAATGGCTCAACTGCTCTTCAAAACTTTCGGTTTCCAAATCAACCATATATTGAATTAGGTCGTTAACCATGCGTTCTTGCTGCGCCTGCGCTAAGGTTAAGGTTAAAATTCTTTCCTGAATTTCAACCTCGCTCATCTTATCAATATGCGAAATTTTGAAACCATGACGGTTTAATAGGGCAATATTGAGAATCTTTTTAAGATCGTCATTACTGTAATAGCGAATATTCGTATCGGTACGACTGGGTTTTAAAAATTGATACCGTTGCTCCCATATACGAATGGTATGCGCTTTAATGCCGGTTAAATTCTCAAGGTCTTTGATGGTAAAAGCATTCATACTGTAAACGTTTAGTACCTACTACAATGAGACATCCTATTTTGTTTAAAGTAGGATTGGTAAAACTAAACAAATAAAAAATGGGAATCCTAATAAATCACCAAATTTTTTAAATAAAAATGCTGAAAAGGTTAAGCTTGTAAATAAACCTTTTGATACCAACATTCTAAACTAAAGAGCGTCCAAAGCATTTTAGCGCGTTTTTCGGCGGGTATCGGTAAGGTTTGCCCGATAAGTCCCTGAATAAACTGCGGTTGCACAAACTGACGATGCAGTGCGTTGGGATTTAACAAATAATCGGTAATCATTTCGTTTAATTCACCCTCTACCCATTTTTTTAACGGTATTTCAAATCCTCTTTTGGGCTGATTAATCAGCGTTTCGGGCAAATATTGTTTGGCTAACTCCCTTAACAAATGTTTGGTTGTTTTGCCGTTAATTTTAAATTGGTCGTTTAGTCCGGGTGCGTATTCGAGTAAATCTTTACCTAAAAACGGACTTCTTCCTTCCAGCGAATGAGCCATAGTGGCAATGTCCATCTTCACCAATAAATCTGTAAAAAGTGTGGTGTTAAAATCCATATTCATCAGCTTTTTCAATCCCGAAATGGGTGAATTACTGATGGTTTCAAAGTCGGTACGCATGCAAGCTAAAGCGTCAACACCGATTGGTACGAGCAGATGTTGTTCAAAATCTTCAAAAATGTCAACACCTGCCGAAAGGTAAACTTCTAAATGTTTTTTGGAGGCTAGTGCGGCTAAACGGTAAATATAATTGTAGCTCGATTTTTTGTTATGCGGTGCCGGTAAAATTTTATGTAATAAACCGGCCATGCTTTTTAGCATTCCGCCGGAGGCGAAAAAATCATATTTAGAAAAAGGCACATATCGGCGATAGCCGCCAAATAGTTCATCGGCGCCATCTCCATTTAAAATTACAGTAAGGTGCTTACGGGCTGCCTCGCTCACATAATAGCTGGGTATGGCGGAGCTGTCAAAAAAGGGTTCACCGTAATTGGTTAAAATTCGTTCAACATCATTTTTTAAATGATCAAACGAGATACTGATTTCGGTATGATTGGTTTGATATCTTTCGGCCACCATTTTTGCCAACGGGGCCTCATCATACTCACCGTTAAAGGATACCGTAAAGGTTTTAAGTTGTTGATTATATTGGCTGGCAATGGCCGTAACCAAGCCACTATCGATACCGCCGCTTAAAAAGCTCCCTACTTCTAAATCGGAGGATTCTACTCGCCTACGAACTGCTGCATGCAACATTTCATCCACCTTGTTTTTGGCAGTATTAAAATCATCGCTACGCGGATGTTGGTACCAATCATTTATCGACCACCATCTTGTGCAAGTGGTTTCAAGCGTTTGGGTATTGATTTTTAAAAAACTTCCGCCAGGTAATTCTTGTACATGATGATAGGGGGTAGCGCTGCCGTACAACGAGCCTAAACGTAAATAATGATAAAAATGCGCATCGTTTTTTTGTAGGGGCAAAATCCCTTTTAACGTGTTTAATTCACTTGCAAATATCAATTGGTCATTTTGCCGATAATAATACAGCGGTTTTTTGCCGGCCCGATCGCGCGCAATAAAAAGGGTTTTTTCTTGGCTATCGTAAATTGCAAATACAAACATGCCTTCTAACAAATTCAAAAAATCGGATCCCAATTTTTGATATAACAATAACAGTGTTTCGGTATCTGAATGTGTTTTGCCAATTAAGCCCTGCGCAGCTCTAATATCTTGATGATTATAAATTTCGCCGTTAAAAATGATGCTGTAACGATCGTTGAGGTGCATGGGTTGCACACCGCCGCCGATGTCTAAAATCGATAATCGGAAATGATAAAAATCAACATTGTCTTTGTAAAAACTATTTTGCGCATCGGGCCCCCGATGAAACATTAATTGCTTCACTTTGG
>JBJOQA010000325.1:0-5603 GCA_046050225.1 Bacteroidota bacterium
TTTTGTTTCATGGATGCACTAATAGACGGATCGTCGTTGAGTGCGCGTGAAACGGTAGCTGCTGTGGTGTGCAGTTCGGCAGCAATATCAGCAAGCGTAATTTTGAGGCTCATAAAAGAAAATAACAACTTTTACGTAATCGATTACGTAAAAATAATGCAATTTCTATTTCAAAGCACCATTGTCGATAAAAAAGTGATTATTTTACAAGAAACCACTTATTTTACTACCATAATTTTTTCTACATGCAAATTGCCCAATCCGAATAAATCGGTGATTTTGAGTAGATAAGTGGCAGCGCTGAGTCCGGTAATTACCACAGGAGATTGTTGATGGAGATTAAAGGTCTTAACTATTTTACCACCCATGTCGGTAAGAACGCCTTTATAAGTTCCGGAAAGTCCGTTCATCTTAACCATAAATGAACCATTATTGGGGTTAGGGTATGCGGTGATGCTGATTCCCGTAACGGTACTTCCTTTTACAACATCAATGTTTGAGTATTTAGTTGCTCCATCGTGCTGAATTTGTTTAATACGATAATAACTTAATCCGATATATTGATTACTATCGGTAAAGGTATATTTCGTGTAATCATTACTGTTAATTCCGCTACCGCAACGAATGAGGTTTGAACGAGTTGAGAAGTAGGATTCATTGGCCAATCTTCTTTCTACATAATATCCGCTGCAATTTAATTCTGTCTTTAGTTTCCAATTGTTCGTTACAATATGATTGTTGCTTCGTTCTGCTTGGATTTCAATTTGTGTATTGGCAAGTACAGCCGTAGTGAAGTTGCCGATGCCAAATTGACTAAAACTGGTGATGCCTTTTCTTGTTGCATACCCGCCGGCAATAGTTCTTCCGGCCATATTAAGCCCATTTAAGGTGCTACCTGCCGGGGCTTCCCATTCAGATGCGTCCATCGACAAAGTGGGTCTTTTTAAAATGGCAAATTCATTATTGTTTATATCACTAAATCCTGTAAAATAAAGCTGAACATCATATTCGCCGCTAGAGGGCTCTACATCCGGTGTAAGATACCATACGCCGCCCGTGCTAACCTCGGTATAGTAGTAGGAGCCTTCGGATGCTACTAAATTTAAATCAGATCCGGGTTTCGCGCCAAAAAGTGCATCAATATAGGAGGCATTGTTAATTGGGTTTGCCGATAAATTGTTGAGTAATGCCAAGTTCGTTTTGCTCGCATCCCCGATAGGGAAAATATATTGGTTCACTGTTGCGGGTGTTACATACCTTCTCAGTTTTCCATTAATCCAACTATTTGCAAAAACGGGGTTGGCGGGTGCTGCTTCAACTGCAAGGTTGGTAGTACCATGCACAATGGCTTTATAAAATACTGTTGTTGTTAGTTTGCCATTGATTAAATAAAGTTTGTCGATGTTCAGATCTCTACCCAAGGTAAGTTGTGCCGTAGTGTTCAGGTTAATTCTGCCAAAGGTATTTCTTGTAGTTAAGTTATGCCCGCCAATGCCATTAAACAAAACCGTACCATTGCCATAATGATAAGGCGTAATAGAGCCATCCGCCCAATTTGTTATTCCTGCAGCGCCAACTTCTTTCATTGTAATCGTTCCTTCATTTGACAGAGTACTCCCATTTTGTAATAATACACTCCCTTCTACAACGGCTGTAGCGTTAGTTTGTACAAATATTTTACCGGAGCCTTGCGCAATGAGTAAATCTTGCGCCGATGTTGCCATTGCTAAAGAAAGGCCGCAAATAACTAGTAGCAATGGCTTGCAAAGTTTATTTGGAATAGAGATATCGTTCAAAATATACATGGACAAAGCTTTGAATCAATAATTAGCATTAGTTCAACTTTTTGAGGAGCAAATCAATTTGTTGTTGTTGCTGTTGTAACTGTTGATCTAATTGTTTATTTTTTTCTGATTGTAAGTCAAGTGCTTTTTGCAGCGCATCAATTTTATTTTGTTGTGCTTTGATAGCTTGATTTTGCTGAATGAGGTAAAGGGTGTTTTCTTCAATTTTTTCTAAAAGTGTACTACTCATCTCTACTACGTTAACGCCGGTTTCTTTCACGGTTGCTGCTGATGGTACATGCGGTAGATGCTTATTTGTTTGAACATATGCAGCAACTGCTTCAATAGAGAGTAAAGGATAGTTGTCGTCAAATACATAGTCGGCCCAATCAGCAGTTAATGCCAAGCGAATACTATCGGCCAAAATACCACCGCTTACATATAATTTTCTACTGCCCTTAAACGTGTATGCGGCAGGGTTAGTATTGCCAATGAGTATTTGTCCGGTTGACATATCACCATATAATATTGTTCCGGCGGCAGCATTGCCGATATATAATTTATTGCTCGCAGTTGTTTCATTGTAGCCCGCTTTTTTCCCAATAAAAATATTGCTGTTGCCAATGTTTTGATAGCCGGCCGAATCACCTATAGCTACGTTATTACTTCCGTTGGTATTAAGGTATAATACATTGGCACCAACGGCTGTATTGCCCGAACCGGTGGTATTGCTATACATCGCTTTTCTTCCTTGGGCTGTGTTATTATTTCCGGATGTTGTACTATACAATGTTTGATATCCGCTTGCGGTATTGTAGCTCCCTGAATTGCCACTAAGTAAGGCTTTGCTACCAAGAGCCACGTTCTGTACACCGGTAGTATTGTTATATAGTGCAGAATCTCCAATGCCTACTAAATTATTTCCGATAGTGTTGGCGAATACGGCACTATTTCCGGCGGCTACATTGCCATAACCGGAGATATTGCTACCTAATGCACTCATTCCCATTGCAGTATTTGCACCACCGATGGTATTATTAGCAAGTGCCCCGCTACCTACAGCAGTGTTATTCCAACCGGTTGTATTGTCGAGTAATGCCTCTCTACCTAGCGCTACATTAAACCATCCATTGGTGTTATTATACATTGCTTTTTTGCCTATAGCCGTATTAAAATAGCCGTTTATATTGCTAAACATAGATTGATATCCTGTAGCGGTATTTTCAGATCCGGTTGTATTACTGTACAGTGTTTGATATCCACTTCCCTGATTATAATTTCCCGAGGTGTTGCCATATAAGCCTTGGTGGCCCACTACTGTATTGTAATCGCCTAAGGTGTTACTGTACATAGCTTTACTTCCCACGGCTACATTACTCACTCCACCATTATTATTAAACAATGAAGAATCTCCAATAGCAACCATATTGCTATTGGAAACATTCAAACGTAGCGCATTGAAACCTATTGCGATATTACTAAATCCAATTTCATTACTAAATAGTGAACCTGCGCCTAATGCGGTATTTCTATTGCCGGTTGTATTGTGCATCATGGTACTTTTGCCCAATGCAACATTGCTGCCACCTGAAGTATTTTCTTCTAATGAAGAGGATCCCAACGCAACATTATTGGCACCGGTGCTATTATTCATAAGACTTTGTATACCACAGGCTACATTAAAAGTACCGGTGGTATTGGTTGAAAGCGATTGACTGCCAAGTGCAATATTGTAACTGCCTGTTGTGTTGCCATATAGGGCATCCGGTCCAACGGCCAGATTTAAACTTCCGGTAGTACTCGTCATCAGGGCTTTATTACCAATCGCAATATTGTAGTTTCCTGTTGTATTGGAAAACAAACTGCTATGCCCCATTGCTAGATTGATTTCACCCCCATTGCTATTGTATAAAGCCGAATCGCCAATGGCAATTTGGTTAGAGTCGCTTACATTACTAAATAAAGCGCGGTAACCAATGGCTACATTTCTTTTGCCTGTAGAGTTGTAGTATAATGAGCTTATACCTAGCGCAGTATTAAAGCTGCCTGTGGTATTGGAATATAATGAGTTGGTTCCTATAGCGGTATTCCAACTTCCGGTTGTGTTGGTATAGATTGACTTATAACCAACCCCCGTATTATAATCACCTGAGATGTTCGCAAAAAGACTTTTCGATCCTATGGATACATTTTGATAACCATTAATGTTTGAGAACTGTGAAGAATCACCGATGGCAACTAAATTAAATCCGGTTTCATTGCTGAGTAAAGCACTGTGGCCCATCGCAACATTGCTAAAACCGGTGGTGTTATTATACATTGAATTAGTGCCAAAACTAGCATTAAAAGAGCCGGATGTATTGTTGCGTAATGCACCAGAACCAAAACCGCAATTGCCACCGCCTGTGGTGTTGCTATAAAGTGTGTGATAACCAAAACCAGCATTGAAACTTCCCGTTGTATTGAATCTTAAAATTCGAGTACCAAAAGCCGCATTACTTGTGCCTATGGTATTTTCTGTTAATGATTCATAGCCCGTGGCAACATTACTAAAGCCGGTTAAATTATTTTCTAAGGCTTTAAAACCAATGGCAGTATTATAATCACCAGAGGTTGTAGCATACAAGGCTTTAGTTCCAATAGCTAAATTTTCAATTCCTCCGGTTGATTTAAAAAGCGCCGAATCACCAATCGCAATATTGTTTGATTGCAAAACATTTGAATACAAGGCGTGATGTCCAACTGCAACATTGCTAGTACCTGTAGAAATATTATGCATTGCTGCGGCTCCAATGGCAGTATTATTGGTACCACTAATAGGAATATTATTATTGCTATAAGAAACATTTTGCGCCTGTAGGATTCGGCTGCTCATAAAAATTAGAAAAAACAACAAAACGGTTATGTTGAAAATGTATTGACCTTTTGCAGCAAGTTTGTTGCTTAGCAAGGATGGATGCTGGCAGTTCATCGTTACCGGATTTTAGTTAGTACTGCCAAAACCTTCAACGAAAAGGTCATCGCAATACAAAATTGTTGAGTTTATTGCCTGCTAACGCAGAAAATCTTGCAACATTGTGTTACTACAGTACCCCTTTTGTGCTAGGGTATAGGTTGTACGAAAACTGCTTCTATCCTAAGCTGTAAGCGGTTTTAGAAGATTGTATATGGAACTGTTTCATTTTCAAATAACTGTGTTCCTTTTATTCAGTAGGCAGGGCTATTTTCTTTAATTCGAAATGTTTTTTTAGCATTTTTAAAGGTGGATGAAAAAGGTTTCGAAAATTTACTACACAGAATCCGTGTATTAGCCAGCGCCGAAAAAAGCGTAGCTCAATTTTATTAATTAAATTTAATTACCAAACCGATTGTTGCATTCATTCTTTCTTACTCGCCTTCCACATAGGAAAATCATTAAAAATTGCAACCGATGAAAAAGCTAGTTCTACCTGCCCTATTGATTTTTTTTGCAACTTATGTTGAAGCCCAAAATGTTGGGATTGGCACGCTTACTCCTCATTACAAATTACATGTAGCAGGCGGCGATTTATTTTTTGCCACTACCGGTGGATTTTTTAGAATAGGTGTTGATGGCAGTAATCAATGGTTGTTTAATTCCGCAAATTCGGGTGCCGATTTATTGATGCTCTCTAATAACGGTACAACCAGTACGCAGCGATTAATTTTTAAGCAAAACGGTAATTTGGGTATTGGTACCACTGCAGTGGATGCACGGTTAACAATTCAGGGTGTAGGCAGCACTTCCTCCACCAATGCGCTATTAATTAAAAATAGCAGTACCGATTCTATCTTGCGTTT
>JBJOQA010000326.1:0-5270 GCA_046050225.1 Bacteroidota bacterium
ACAGGTTCCGGAATAATAGATACTTGTGCAAAGCCTCCGATTGTAATAAACGCTAAGGCAAAAAACGAGAATATTTTCTTTTTCATATTGCAAACTGATTGGGTATTAAAAATAGTCATTCGCGCATGAATTTCGGTGATTATCTGCTGAAATTATTGGACACAAAAAAAGGCATTGATTGCTCAATGCCAGTATCTAATTTTAAAGCGGGACGAAAATTTGATTGCGATTCAGCCAGATTAATTGGTGAAAAGCGCATTTAGTCTTTTGGGAAATAAACTAAATGAAGAAGGGATTGCCGTAGGAACTTCTTTTGGTGCTTTTTCTTTTTCAGCTACCACCAAGTAACCTAATGAAGGCAAACTTACTTTCACCGGTTGAGAAGTAAAGCCCATGCCGCCATCTAAGAATCCATTCATATGACCTTCTAACACACGAACCTGTTCTTTAGTATTAACTGCAACTTTTTCAACGCGAAGGTTAACATAGTTGGCAGATAGGTTCTTAATCATATCAATTTCATCTTCCTGAATTACAGCAGGCTTAGACATCCAGTAAACCAAATTAACGTCGCTCATTTGATGAATCAACTTAAATTCGGATTCCGACAGATATACGAAAACAAACGAGGAGAAGAGCGGAGCGGTTAATCTTTTCTTTCCTCCATTACGATCTATTACAACATGGTTTACCGGAAAAAAATTCTCAATTCCTTTATTAGTTAAAAGGCTTGAAATTTTCTTTTCCCGTTGAGGTTTAGTGTAAACTGCATACCAATTTCTTTCCATTCTTGTGAATTTATAAGTGAATAATGCAGTCTTTCAAATACGAATCAGATTACAATTTTTCGAAGGAACAGGGAAACGGTCTTGTTGGGATTGGATTGGGTGGGTTATCAGAGATATTAGGAAAGTATCTACACAGAGGTATTACAAATATAGGATGGAAATCAATAAGTAGTTAACTTTTTTTGTATTTTTTTTGATAATTAATATCAATTTAAGATATAGTCCTTTATCTATACTTTAATGGCTGCTGCAACAACAATAGCCTTAAAAATCGAGTAGTCAAAAACTGCTGTAACTATTTGAATAACTTTACTTTAGATAAAAAGGTTACTTACAACCATTGGGTATTCATTACTACGCGTCAACATTAGGGCAATAAAAAACCTCTGTATTTTGTTAACAGAGGTTTTATTATAATTAGCAATTTTAAATTAATTCCCAACTTACAGTACCGTCTTTTTCATCTTTTAAGGCAATGCCTAATGCTTGTAATTGCATTCTGATTTTATCGGAGCTGGCATAATCTTTTTTAGCTTTTGCCTCTTTGCGTAGTTCAATCAATAACTGCACTACGCCATCCAATGCATTTGACTTTTCGGTTTCGGCATTTTTTAATCCAAATACTTCTTCCAAATAAATGCCAAACTGCTGTACGAGTTTACTAAATGTAGCAGCAGAAAGGGCTTGGCCTGAAATACTTCCTGATTTAATAGAATTGATTACCGGTACAATTTCAAACATATTTGCCAAAACTTTTGCGGTGCTAAAATCGTCATCCATAAACTCTTCAAACTCATCCAACATTTTAGCTACTTTTTCATCTAATTCAGGGTCTGCTGCAACTGCGTTTTGATTTGCAGGTAATTTTTGTAAAATTTCGTAGGCGTCCCATAAGCGCTTCAAAGCTTTTTCACTTGCTTGTAATGATTCGCTGCTAAAGTCAACCGGGCTGCGGTAATGGCTTTGCAAAATGAAAAAGCGAATCGTCATAGGGCTAAAAGCCTGTGTGAGCAAAGGATGGCTGCCTTCAAACATTTCGGTAAGCTTGATCACATTGTTATAACTCTTACCCATCTTTTTACCATTGATGGTAATCATATTATTATGCATCCAATACTTTACAGGGTGCGAATGATTGCAAATGGTACTTTGTGCAATTTCACTTTCATGGTGCGGAAATTGTAAATCCATTCCACCTCCATGAATATCGAAATTTGGCCCCAAGTACTTGGTTGCCATTGCCGAACATTCAATATGCCAACCGGGGAAACCTACACCCCAAGGGCTTGTCCAACGCATGATATGTTCTGGCGCAGCCGCTTTCCACAAAGCAAAATCTGCACGATCATTTTTTTCTTCCTGTCCTTCTAACTCGCGCGTGGTTTCTAGCAGTTCATCAATAACCCTACCGCTAAGTTTTCCGTAATCATGCGTTGCAGCATATTTTTTTACGTCGAAATAAACTGATCCGTTTCTTTCATACGCAAATCCGGCATCCATAATTTGTTTAATCATGTCGATTTGTTCAACAATATGGCCGGTAGCAGTTGGTTCAATACTTGGTTCAATACAGTTGAATTGCAGCATTGCCCAATGAAAGAGGTTGGTATATTTTTGTACCAACTCCATGGGTTCTAACTTTTCTAACAATGCTTTTTTACCCACTTTATCTTCAGCCTCTCTTCCTTCTTCTTCAAAATGGCCGGCATCAGTAATGTTACGTACATAGCGAACCTTGTAACCTTTATGGGTTAAATAGCGATAAACAATATCAAAGGTGATGTAGGGGCGGGCATGACCAAGATGGCTTTCGCCACTAACGGTAGGACCACAAACATACATGCCGACATGACCGGGGGTGATAGATTCAAAAACTTCTTTTTGTCGACTGTAGGAATTGTAAATCTTTAAAGACATGCTGTTTATGTTTGGGGTGTTAAATAATGGTTGCCGTTTTTTGAAACTGCCAGCATATAACGCTTTGACGGCATTTTTATTGAATATTGTAAACGGTACCGATGCGAAAATACTAAATCATTGCTTGTTGAACTGCAAGTCGGTAACAATTGGATAGTGATCGCTCAATAATTTGTTGATTCTGGTAAACTGTTGCACAGAAAATTGGGGTGCTGCAAAGATATTATCAATGCGTAAAGTGGGCGAAATAGCGCTGAAAGTGCGGCCTATGCCGGATCCTTTTTCTTTAAAGCAATTTTGTAAACCTGCTCCAATCGTTTGATAACTGTAAGAGTTGGGCACATCATTAAAATCGCCACATAATATAACAGGGTAAGGGCTTTTATCTAATTCTTGTTTAATTAAGTCGGTTTGTAATTTTCTTCTGGTAAGTGCGCGTTTAAATTTAGCAATGATGCTTTTTGATCTTTCCAAATCTTTAGAAGTTTCAATAGAAGGGTCGTCGATATATTTTAAGTTAGACTGACTGAACCGAAGCGATTGCAAATGGATGTTAAATACACGAAAGGTATCTACCCCTTTAACAATATCGATGTATTGAAAGAAGTCGTTATACCCATGCGGAAAGCTACTCACCATTTTTTTATTAATGATGGGGTATTTAGAAAAAACAATTAAGCCAAAATGTTGGTGTATCAAAAAGTCTTCTTTATAATTATAGCTGAAAAAATAGTTAGGCATTTGCAGTTTTTCTACAAATTGATAAACCGGAAAGAAGCTATATTTTCTGTAATAAGGGGTATTTAAATTAACGAGTGTATCACCGGCAACCATTTCTTGAAAACAAACAATATCGGGCTGATATTGATTAACCAAGTCGATCATGGCGTTTTTTTTGAATGGTCTGCGTTTGTAATCCATGATATCAAACTGCGCCACGTTCCAACTCATTACCCTGAGTTCGTTGTTCTTCTTCGCAATATTGAAGCTTTCGCCCACTCTAAATGGAATGAGGTGTTGAAGCGGATTCCAACAAATAATGAGGCAAACCGGCAATACAATACTCCATTTAGACCGAAAACATAGCCAAAAAATGCAAAAAGCAACCAATATAACAAAAAGATAAATATTGGTTAAAGGGATTAGTCCGATAGGCCAAAAACTTGGCGAGAAAAAGAATTTGCTGTAACAGCCTAAAATAAGCAATACGCCAACGATAAGATTTGCCCAGATAAAAAATTTCTTGGAAAATCTTCTAAAGAAGCTCTTTTTTTTCGGAACCCCTTCTTGACGATATTGTTCGTAGATTGCTATCATGATGATTAGAAGTGATCTTCCTCAGAAGCTCTTCTTAAGATTGTTTTCTCTTCTTCCGTAAGGTGATGGTATCCTTTTTGGCTGATTTTATCTAAAATTTGGTCTACCCGTTGTTGCGTGATATTCGAAACTTTTTTATAGGGGGCTCTACCTTCGCCGTTATAAAATATTTTTTCGCGTGTTTGCGATTGTTGATTTCGTTTGCGATGATCAAAAGCATTGATACTCCAATAATACAAATTCACCATCCAGGTACTGAAATCGGTGCCGTTTTTTAAGAAATGAATAAACAAAAATCCAACTGCAGCACCGGTTAAATGCGAAAAACTCATTACAGCCGTTCCGGATGAAATACCGGCAATATCTACTAAAATATAGATCAACATCAAAACCCAAATGGGAATACCACCTAGAATATTTCTGAAAAATCGGTAGTTAGGTGCAAGTGTGGTTGCCGCCATGGCGATGGCCATATTTGCTGCATTTCCGCCAAAGAAATATGGTGAAGAACCGGCTACTACTTGTGGCGGAAAAAAATTAGAACCAATTAAAAACGCAATCCCACCAAATACACCGCCATAGATGTAAAGTGGAATGATTTTTTGATTGCCGGTAAATTCTTGAAAAATGTAACCAAATGCATAAAGCCAAAGCGAATTACTAATTAGACTAAATACCTCGTGGTGCGTAAAACAATAACTGATTAGCGTCCAGGGGTGGTACAATAAATCGTTCAGGTTAGCCGATAACCCAAAATAAATAAGCATATTGGTTTCAAAGCTGCCATTGTTCAGTTGAAAAAATGCATAAGTTGCCCTAATCACCATCAATAACAAAAACAAAATAATATTGATGGTAAGTAAACCCACTAAGGCGTTATCGCTTTGGCCTAAGGTAAAGCTAAAGCGTTTTTGAGGTTTTCGGTATTCTATATATCTATCAGATTCTCCCATGTATAAATGTTTTCAAATTTAATAAACCAAGGCCGAAAACAAAAAGCCTTGAATAAAATAGATGGATAAACCGCTATCGCGCTTAGCGATAATGCGTTAATTTTCTGTTTGGTCGATGCCAAATATAGGCAATCAATAAACCAATTAATGCGCCACCAACGTGTGCCCAATGTGCAATATGATCACCTTGCACCCTTGCCAATCCTCCAAATACATCTAAAGCAATCATGATGGAAATAGACCATTTCGCCTTGATGGGAATAGGTATTGGAAAGGTTATCAGCTCAACATTGGG
>JBJOQA010000327.1:0-7214 GCA_046050225.1 Bacteroidota bacterium
TTCTAAATACAATCGTTGCTGATACATTGAAGCAGTTTAAAAAAGATGTAGATGCATTAATTGAAAAAGGCGATAAGAAAGAGATTGCAATCATGCATATCATTCAAAAATATATCGTTGAAAGTAAAACCGTTTTGTTTGAAGGAGATGGTTATAGCGAAGAGTGGGCTGCAGAAGCTGCACGCAGAGGTTTGCCCAATGTGAAAACTACGCCATTGGCATTGGATGCTTACATAACTGATAAGTCTAAGCACTTATTTGAAAGCAATGAAATTTATACCCACGCTGAATTAGAAGCGCGTCACGAAATTATGTTGGAAGCCTATATCAAAAAGGTACAAATTGAAGCTAGAATTATGGGCGAATTAGCAACTTCTATTGTTTTGCCTTCTGCTGTTAAATATCAAAACATACTTAGCGAAAATATTCGCGGATTGAAAGAAGCTGGCTTAGATGAGTCTGCTTATGCAAACCAACTAAGCGTTTTGAAGGATATCAGCAAGCATATCAGCGCAATGAGCAATGGCGTTAAGCATATGATTGAAGAGCGTAAACGCGTAAATAATGTTACTGATACTCGCGAAAAAGCAATTGGCTATTGTGATGATATTAAAGGAAAATTCTTTGATGAAATTCGCTACCATGTTGATAAATTAGAATTGGTAGTAGATGACGCACATTGGTTATTGCCGAAGTACAGAGAAATGTTGTTCTTACGTTAATCTAGTAGGGTAACGGCCGATGCCGCAAATTCCCTTAAAATAGCTGGCAAGCAATCGTTAATTACCCGGTCCACTTTTGTGGCCGGGTTTTTTAATTTCACCTTCTTTACTGTCTTCATTAAACCTGACTGCTGTATTACAGTCATAAGCCAAATTTTTATTTATGCGTATGATTAAATCCATCCTGGCAATCGCGTTTATGATAACCATTGCTACCCAAGCACAGGCTCAACAACCGGCAAATCCAAAAATGAAGGATAGTGTAAGTTTCAAACAAAATAGGCGTCCGCATCGAGGCGAGGGCAAGGCACAAATGAAGGGAGCCATGAAAGAATTGAATCTATCGGCCGAACAGAAAGAAAAAGTGAAAGAATTAAGGAAAGCCAATCAACAAAATGTACAAAGATTACGTGCTGATTCAACCATGGCTAAAGCAGATAGAAAGGCAGCCATGCAAAAAATGAAAGCTGAAAATAAAGCTAAAATGCAACAAGTACTTTCGCAAGAACAAATGCAAAAACTCGATTCAATAAAAGCACAACGTCATAGCAGAAAAGGGAAAAAAGCTGCACCTGCGCAGTCTCAGCAATAAGTGAAATTATTTGTACCCGGGATTTTAAAAACCAAGGCCGCCTTTTCAGGTGGCTTTTTTTATGAATAATGAACCGTTGTGTCTGCAATTAAATTAATTTCCAATGATTGCCAACTATCTTTGCGCAGGCAAATAGATTTTGCTGAAGGCGCATTGTTACAGAAAGGCAATCATCAACCATCAAACACATGAAGTATTATTTAATTGCGGGTGAAGCTAGTGGTGATTTACACGGAAGTAATTTAATTAAAGAGATCAATAAGTTAGATGCATCTGCCCAAATTCGTTGTTGGGGAGGTGATAAGATGCAAATTGCCGGTGCTACGGTAGTGAAGCATTATCGCGACTTAGCGTTTATGGGTTTTATTGAAGTGGTAATGAACCTTCGTACCATCTTAAAAAATCTTCGCTTTTGTAAAGACGATATAAATGCGTTTAAGCCCGATGTGTTGGTTTTGATAGATTATCCCGGCTTTAATTTACGTATCGCTGAATGGGCTAAAGAGCAGGGCATTCGAGTGGTATATTACATATCACCGCAGGTTTGGGCTTGGAAGGAGAGTAGAGTTAAAAAAATAAAACGGGCTGTAGATAAAATGCTGGTGATTTTACCTTTTGAAAAGCCTTTTTATGAAAAATGGAATTATCCGGTAGAGTATGTGGGCCATCCACTTGTGGAGGTAATTCAAGATTTTAGAAAAAATCATGCCGCCATTCAAAAAGAAAAAGTGGTTGCGGTATTGCCCGGAAGTCGAAAGCAAGAAATAACAGTTAAGTTGCCCATCATGTTATCCGTGGCGGCACATTTTCCCGATTATCAATTTATCGTTGCGCGTGCGCCCGGTGTAGATACTGCCTTTTACGAACCCTTCATGCAACATTACCCAAATGTTCAATCGGTAAGTGACGAAACCTACGCTTTATTAATGCGTTCTTCAGCAGCTATGGTAACTAGTGGTACAGCTACGCTGGAAACCGCATTGTTTGAAGTGCCGGAAGTAATTTGTTATAAAGGCAACGCCATTTCATATGCTATTGCAAAAAAACTACTTACCATCAAGTATATCTGTTTAGTGAATTTAATTATGGATAGGGAAGTGGTAAAAGAATTGATTCAACATCAATTAACTACCGAAAATTTAGTTAAACAATTGCAATTATTGCTAAACGATGCCCCTGCCCAACAACAATTGGCAAATGATTATACGGCGCTTACTACTTTGTTACAACAAGGGGGAAATGCATCCGCCAATGCGGCAAAAAGTATTTATGATTGGGTGAATACTTAATGACGACGCCAGATTTTAATTGCCAAAACCACCATCGCAAAAAGGAACAACAGAATGCTTAATCGATTGATGCCGTGCATGTATTTCATCCACGAATTTGGCGGTACTGCTGATTTCTTTTTCAAGAAAAGATATTGAGCCAATAAATCTACAATACGCATTAAAACAGGAGTTTAGTGATGAAATTTAGTTTTTAACAGCTGCCGGCGCAGATTTAAAGCCATTCTTAAATATTTGCATCGATTCTTTGCCAATGCCCACAATGGAAACAAAATTGAGCGGGAACTCCAATAAAACATGCGAAAAACTTAAGAAGAATAACCATTGCAAGCCAATGGTATAGCTATATCCATAAAGTATAAGCGACACCACCCAAATAACAATTACCGCAATAAAGCGTGCTTTTGGAACTTTGTGCCAACGAATAACCTCCGTTTTACTAAACCAATTTAAGTAATGGTATAAATAGGCAAATGCAATGAAACGCATTAATAAAACGCCTGCCTTACTGAAATAAACAAAATTAGTCCATTGTTGTGCATATAATTGTTCGGCCTGTTCGTTAGATGTTGCTTTGCTATAATCTGCGGCGAAGCCAAAATACTTAGAAAGTATACTCTGACTTAGATCAAAAAAGCCATCTGAATTTTGGGTATTCCCATATGCATTCATGCCATATTGGGTAACTTTTACAAAATGTTCATTTTGGAAAAGGGTAACCAATAAAACCGGGCAAATAATAAAAACCAAAACGGTAATTAATCCTGAAGTGCTTCTGGTTTTCAAGGCGCCATACAACATGAATAAACCGGTAAAAACATATACATGAATTAGTGTGGGTACAAAGGAGGTAAGTATGTATAATACCGTTGAATTTTTCCGAATTGGATTGCCTTGTTCATCCATTTCAGGCCTTAACCAGTTATTTATAAATGCGAAAAGAAGTAATAATGTGATGATTTTGATTGGGATATTTTTTACAAAAGCAATGATAATAGATCCAAACAATGCCAGTATTAAAAATTTGTCGCCAATACCAAGGGTAATAGACTTTAAATAGGATTCTTCCGGATTAGCGTATGGCCATAAATGAAAACGATAGCTCATGTAATCCCATGTTATGATTAATCCGATGGCTACAAGAAAAAGATAATCATACTTGCCTTTAGAATAATATTGACGGTCGTGTAGCCAACTAATTTCGGTTAAGTAATGAAGCGGTCCCAACACTGCATATGCAAATAGAAAAACTTCAAAAGGCATGATGAATGCAGCCACACAACTGAGTATAATCAAACCAATGTTGAGCACATTTATACGGGTGTCTTTCGTCATAAGTTGTTCTATTAATTTAGGCGTAATGAAGGTATTAAATAATTGCGTTCAAAGATAATCGTTTCAAACAATGGCAAAGGCAGAAGCACTATTTTAAAACAAAATGCAGCATAAAAAAAGCACCAATAAGGTGCTTTAATATAAATAATTTAAGTTTAATTAGGAGGCTTGTGTATCAGCAAAAAGCGTTTTCATCTTTTGCATCAATTCGGTTGCAATCATTTTTTGGGCAATGGCAATCATATTTTTAAATGCCGTTGCATGCGAAATGCCATGCCCGATAATTACGGGCTTTGCAACGCCTAAAACCGGTACACCACCGTACATTTCAAAGTTGAACCTTTCAAAATGTTCGTCTTGGATACCACGCCGTTGCACCATGTCGTAAACGCTTTCAGCCATTTTTAATACCACATTACCGGTAAAGCCTTCGCATACCATGATATCGGCTTTATCGAGTAAAATGTCACGACCTTCGATGTTTCCAACAAAATTGATTTGGTTGTTTTCCTTTAAAAGGGGATAGGTGGCTTGGGCCAATAAATTGCCTTTTCCTTCTTCTTCGCCTATATTAATTAATCCAACACGTGGTTGTGGGATGCCTAAAATATTTTCAGCAAATAAGCCACCTAATAAAGCAAATTGAACCAAATTTTCTGGTTTACAATCGGCATTAATTCCGGCATCTAATAAAAGACCTAAACTGCCATTTTCGCGTGGCATGTACGCGCCGATAGTAGGGCGGCTTATACCTTCTATAGCTTTAATGCTAAATAGGGCGCCTACCATCATGGCTCCGGTATTTCCTGCACTGATAAAGGCATCGGTTTTTCCGGTTGCTAACAGATAGAAACCAATGGCAATAGAAGATTGTTGCTTTTCTTTAAGTGCTTTGGTGGGGTGCTCATGCATTTCAATAACCTGGCTTGCATGCACTACTGTAACCTTTTCGGCAGGTATTTGGTGCTCGGCGAGCAGGGGTTGAATTTGTTCTTGGTCACCAATTAAAGTAAGGTGAACTTGCTCATCCGGAGATTGAAGGTAGAGTGCGATTCCTTTTACCGCCTCCAAGGGTGCAAAATCGCCCCCCATCATATCTATTCCAATATTCATGATGCCTGCTTTAAATAAAAAATTCTAAGTTCCATATCCGAACTCGAATATAGAACTTAGAATGATATGGGATGAAAAATAATTAAGCTTTCAACGGAGCTTTTTCAGCTACCACTTGTCCTTTGTAGTACAATTTACCCTCGCTAACATGTGCACGGTGACGTAAGTGCAATGCACCGGTGGTTGAATCTACCGAAAGTGTAGCTTCAGCAGCTTTGTAATGCGTCCTTCTCTTTGCACTGCGCTGTTGCGAATGGCGTCTTTTCGGATTTGGCATAAAATTAAAATTTTAATGGTTATTTATTTGTTGTCTTTTTATACTAGTTTTTAAACTTGTCTAATCCTTTCCAGATATCATGTTCGCCACCTTTTTGAGCGTTGGCTTCCATTTCTCTGATTTTTTCCAGCACTTCTACGTTGCATTGCGGACCGCCCATTGCTTCGTCTGCACATTTTTTTTGCATCGGTACACTCAAACTTACAAATTCGTAAATCCATTCATTTAAGTGCAAGTGGCTTTCGGTTCTAGAGATATAAAACACATCCGGGTCTTCCTCATTGTCATTCATCTCTTCGGGATTATCTACCATCTTTACCACCATGTTAAACTCATCCCACAAATCCATTTCCAAATTGTTCCCGCATCTATCACAAACCACTTCTGCTTTTCCACCGATTTCAAATTTCAATAACATGAAACCGGTTTGTTTATCCAAGGTTAACTTTACTATCGAACGGCAATTGGTAAAATCTCTATGGTCGTACCCCTCAAAAAAGTCTTCATTAATTTCATAAGAAAACGAATGAATGCCGGGCTTCAAACTTACAAAAGCTATTTCTATTGCCTTTCTTTTTGCCATAACCCTGGATAAAGGACGGCAAAGGTAATAAGATTTTGGTAAATTGTATTGAAAATTGATAGAGAAACTGTAAAAATTACAATTTTATCGCCTACTTTACTGATTTTTAAGCTTATGAAAGTCTTTCAACCTTACTATAAACTGCTTTTCTGGGTTATTTTGGCTTTGTTAGTGCATTTTATTGCCGGCCATGAAGATTGGGTGGAAAGGTATTATGTTTTGCGAATATTTCCCCAAATTGGGCGATTTTTTGCTTTTTTATTTTCATGGATACCCTTTAGCGTAGGCGACCTTCTTTATGGCGCAGCCGGCATTTTTTTAGTTTACTGTATTGTAAAACTGATTTATTTGTTGTGTAAACGTGCAGTTACCAAATCCATCCTACAACAATGGGTGGTAAAAACTGCCGTAGTTTTTTTGGTTATTTATGTATTTTTTAATGTATTGTGGGGCTTTCAGTATAATCGTATCGGTGTAGCAAAACAGCTTGGTTTGCAAACTCCAGCTTATACGTTGGAAGAATTGATTGAAGTGGATTCTATTTTGCTACAACAGGTAAATAGAAGTAAGCAATATATGTTAGCACATCCAACAATTGTACCTACGGTAAAAAATACATTTGAAGGTTGTAAAAAAGCCTATCAACAAGCGGTGCAAAAGTATCCCTTTTTGCAAATTCGACCGCCGCATCTAAAGACATCAATGTGGGGTTGGCTAGGAAATTATACCGGTTTTATGGGCTATTACAATCCATTTACCGGTGAGGCGCAAGTAAACACAACTGTTCCCATTTTTTTGCAGCCCTTTACGGGATGTCATGAAATTGCCCATCAATTAGGCTATGCAAAAGAAAACGAAGCCAATTTTGTGGGTTTTCTTGCCGCTACCGCTTCAAAGGATACATTTTTTCATTACTCAGTTTATCTCGATTTGTTTTTATACGCGAATAGAAATTTATATGAGAAAGATTCGGCCATCGCAAAACATCATGGAAAACAATTGTTACCTGAAATCAAAAAAGATTTATTGGTTTGGAAGCAATTTAATAAAGCGCATCAAAGTTTGCTCGAGCCCATATTTAGGTGGTTGTACGGGCAATATTTAGTGCAAAATAGGCAACCTTCGGGTATTTTAAGTTATGATGAGGTTACCGGTTTTGTGATTGCATTTTATAAAAAATTTGGTCGGTTGTAAAATCGTTTATTCATTCACGTTATAAACCTAAGAAGCCCCCAAAAGGGGGCTTCCTGTTATCCAAACAATCCATAAAAACAAAAGATCTTTATTAGGCGACGACCTTTGC
>JBJOQA010000328.1:0-9331 GCA_046050225.1 Bacteroidota bacterium
AGTTGAAAATATCCATTGTAAAACGCAATGTATTTTTCTTGCCTTTAACATTCACGTAAAAATCTTGTGTGAAGTTGAAATCTGCACGAGAGTATAATGGCAATAAAATACCATTTCTTTCGGCATATTTACCTCTTCTAGTTTTCAAATAATCATCTTGAGAGATATAGTTATTCAATTGCTCCCAAATTTGATCAGTAGTACGTGTATCAGCGGCATTCACCGGAACTAATAAAATTTCATCTTTAGAAGCCGGTACATAAATCAAATCATTCGCAGTTTGACCATCGTTGTTCAAATCTCCTGAATAAAAATAACTAGCTGTACCGCCGTTAGCTGATTCAAAAGTGATACCAAATGAAGTAGCAAAATGCTTCGCATATTCAAAACGGTAAGCTGCAGCAGCAACTACGCGGTTTGGCATATAGAAGTTAGAATAAGACATTGCATCTGAGTTTGGATCACCAGACACCAAACGGTCTCTCCAAATAGATTGAGCGATAGAACCACCATCATTTACTGAACGGCTATCACCATGGCTATAAGCAATCATGGTATACAAATTCTTCACATTGCGTTGTAATTGCAATGTAACATTATAAGTATAACCTTTGTTGGTATTGCGCATTAAGATGGCATCAGAAATATTAGGATTGGTTGCAGAAACACCGCCCGCACCGGTAAACATAGAAGTACCGCTGTAACGAATACGATTGTCATAGCCATTCAAAGCAGTACCTGTAGCAGGTAAGCTAATATTTTGGTGATAAACCGCATTGATATCTTTATTATAAATTCCTTCTAATGTACCAATGATATCAAATGGTAATTTGTAATCCACTGCCAAATTTGCTCTGAATAATTGAGGGAATTTGAAGTTTTCTTCAGAAATAGCCAAATTGTAAGCAGTATTTGCAGTAGCGTTTGTAGGAATGTTTTTAGTTACATCTGAACTAAAAATTAAACGTGGATCTGTGGTAGAAACGCCACCAGAACCGGGAATAACTGTGTATGAACCAAAGTCAACACCATTGTTACTAGCTTGGTTGCTCAACCATACAAATGGAGGTGCACCCGCAAATACACCGGCACCACCTCTTAACTGTAAAGTTTTATCGCCTTTAACATCCCAGTTGAAACCAACACGTGGGCTCCATAATACAGAGGATTTTGGTGCACGTCCGGTTTTAATTTTAACACCATCTCTGTATGTTAATGCATCAGCATTGGCATTGGTTAAGAAGTTTTGATCGTAAATTGGTAAATCAGCTCTGATACCCATAGTAAGGGTAAAGTTTTTGTTGATTGCCCATTTATCTTGTGCAAAGAATCCTAATTGCATTACGTTCAACTTAGCGAAAGGAAATTCGCCATTTGCACGAGCACTGAAACGGAAATCATAACGGCTAGCAGAAGCGCGACCAAAGTTTACGCTATTATAGAAAGAATCCACGTTATTGAAACGATAGATACCATAATAGTTAGGCGCAAAACCATTTACGAATTTGTTGATGGTATTTTGTGTACCAAAGTTAAAAGTATGATTACCGTTATATAAAGTAACGATATCATTTAACTGCCATGTATCTGTATCCAAGCGGTTATTTGCCGTAAATGGTTCGTAACCAAATGAAGTTAATGCAGCACCTTGTCCGTTCATGATATCCACCATTGGGAAGATACCGGCAGGGCTACTTCTGTAATCACGCAAGCGGTTATAACCAATTTGCAATTTGTTAGAAAGTTTGCTGCTCAAACGAGAGTTCAACTCTGCAATAACGATATTGAAGTCGTTATTGATGATATAAGAAGAAGAGAAGAAAGGCATACCGGTGATACTTGGAGAACGACCGTTAGTTGGAGATCCACTGTTACTTGGAGCGACGTTACGCCAAGATTTCAAATAGTAGTAGTTCACGTTTAAGGTATGCTTAGAATTGATATTATAGTCTAAACGTAAAGTAACTTTATCGCTATAAGTATCATAGGTATAGTCTTCGTATTTTCCTGGATCGTAGTTGAATTTTTGAATCAAGAAATTACGTAAAGAATCCAATTGGGTAGCACGTGCACCTGAAGTAACGGCATCAGCAGTTGCACCATTACGGCTAGCAACACGGTTAGTAGCAGGTTGGCTAATACGCTCTTGCTCACCACTTAAGAAGAAGAATAATTTATTTTTAATGATCGGACCACCAATGGTAATACCACGGTTACTAAAATCAAACTCTTGTTTAGTCAAAGTTGTTTTACCAACTTTTAAACCGGTTAAGCTAGGGCTTTTGGTGAAATAGTAAACAGATCCTTTAATTTCATTTGTACCACTTTTGGTTACAGAGTTAATACCGGCACCGGTGAAACTTCCTAATGTAACATCATAAGGAGCGATATTTACTTGAATCTGATCCAAGGCGTCGATACTGATTGGCTGAGAACTGGTTTGTCCACCTAAAGAACCAGATAAACCAAAGGTATTATTGAAACTAGCACCGTTAACGGTTAAGTTATTGTAAGAACTACTACGACCTGCAAAGCTAGTTCCGTTTGCAGTTGGTGTTAAACGCGTGAAATCGCTCAAACTACGGTTGGTAGTTGGTAAACGATCAATTTGTTGACGAGTAATAACTTCTGCAGAACCGGTACGGCTGCGACTAAATACTTTGTCGCTTCTACGACCGGCAACTACTACCTCAGTTAAGGTAGCGGTATTGTCTACTAATTTGAAGTCGGCTTTGTAAGCCACACCCAAGTTCAAAAAGATGTCATTTTGAGTACTTTCATTATAACCTACATAGGTTACTGAAACTTTGTACGGACCACCTACACGCATATTTGCGATGTTGAAACGACCATCTTTAGTAGAGGTAGTAACATACTTGGTGCCGGTTGGGATGTGTACGGCGGTGATTGTTGCCCCGGTTAAAGGTGCATTACCTGTTACCGTTCCCGTTAATTCAGATGTGGTTTCTTGTGCATTCGCCAAAAAACCCATCATCACCAAAAGAATGGTTAAGAGGTTGAATTTTTGTCTCATAAGCTGTTTTTTTCAAAATTTGTGCAAAGGTGCAGTTATTGTTTGGTAATTAAGCTCGGTTAGAATTAACAAATTATTATCGTTTGCTGTTGAATTGCAAAAAAAACTAAATCCCCTACTGATTCCTTAAACAGTTTTGATGTTTACACATTAAAACTTGGAAATTTTTAATTTTTTCGGATTTTTCTTAGTTTTTTTCAACATTTAACCACTTTCCCACATTTTTTCATCCACTTATGCCAAATGGACTGAAGTTTTCATGCAAATACGATTAAATTCCAAATATTATACTAAAAAATAAACTATTTCAATGGCCGGCAGTCTGCTACAATAAGAAAGGCAAAAAAACAATAGGAGACTTTAAAAATACATGGACGCTCCTTTTAAAAACTTTAACAAAATTAAACTTTTTCAATGGGTGAATTGTAGGAAATTATTCACATTTAATGTAAACACAATACAAGCCATACCAATTGCGAAACACGAAAATTGTAGCATTTATCCGATACATCACAGTAACTTTGCAGCCAAAATAATTTGAACATGATGGATAGCATAGAATCGGCCATTGAGGATATTAAAAAAGGGAAATTGGTTATTGTGGTAGATGATGAAGATCGTGAAAATGAAGGCGACTTTATAACCGCAGCGCAAAACGCCACTCCTGAAGTCATCAATTTTATGAGTACCCACGGCCGTGGTTTAATTTGTGCCCCACTTTCGGAAGACCTTTGCGATCATTTCAAATTAGACGCAATGGTATCTGACAACACTTCTTTACATGCAACGCCATTTACGGTAAGTATCGATCTTTTGGGAAATGGATGTACCACCGGTATTTCTGCCAGCGATCGATCCAAAACAGTTTTAGCATTAGTAAATCCGGATACGAAACCTGAAGACTTTGGCCGCCCTGGACATATATTTCCGCTGCGCGCCAAAAAAGGGGGAGTTTTGCGTCGTTCAGGACATACTGAGGCAACTGTAGACTTGGCGAGACTGGCAGGTTTTGATCCGGCCGGTGTGTTAGTAGAAATAATGAATGAAGATGGTACAATGGCACGCCTCCCCCAATTGCAAGAAATTGCCAAAAAATTTGATTTAAAAATCATTTCCATTAAAGACTTAATTGAATATCGCCTTCACAAAGAAACTTTAATACAAGAAGAAGTTAACGTTCAAATGCCCACCAAATATGGCCATTTTGAACTCATTGCATTTAAACAACTCAATACCGGCGATATTCATTTGGCTATAAAAAAAGGCAAATGGGAAAAAGATGAACCCGTTTTGGTAAGAGTACACAGTAGCTGTGTTACCGGCGATATTTTGGGTTCATTAAGATGCGATTGCGGCGACCAACTTCACCTAGCCATGCGCATGATCGAACAACATGAAAAAGGTGTGGTATTATATATGAACCAAGAAGGCAGAGGCATTGGCTTACTCAATAAACTTAAAGCCTACAAACTGCAAGAACAAGGTTTGGATACCGTTGAGGCCAATTTAGAATTAGGATTTGCCATGGATGAACGCGATTATGGCGTGGGTGCGCAAATTCTTCGTCATTTGGGTATCACTAAAATGAAATTAATGAGTAATAATCCAAAAAAACGTGCAGGCTTATTAGGCTATGGCTTAGAAATTATTGATACCGTTGCCATTGAAGTTGCACCTAATCAATACAACGAAAAATACCTTACCACCAAGCGTGACAAAATGGGCCACGACATCTTACACAAACATTAATCTAAGAAAATAACCATCTATACGCCGTGCAATTCTTGCACGGCTTTTTTATGGCCGTTTGGGAGGTACTGGTTCAACAACTGCGGTTTTCTTCTTTTTTTCATCGCGTAAAAATAAGGCCGCGATGCGATCTGCTTCCTTACGATAACTTATGCTGGCACCGGTTCTATTACGCTGACCAATTACATCCAAATTGGTTTTATTAAATGCAACTACACGAACTCGACCGTCTTTACTTAAAATCCACTCGGCAGTTATATCAGGCGTAACCAACAGGTTCGTATTTCGCCCAAGGTTTGCATACGGATTATTATAATCTAAGTTTACACCCGCCTTAATCACCAAACGACCGTTTAAAACCGTATAAATTAAATTACTGTTTGCGGCTGCTTGCAAGCGTTGTACACTTGATTGTAAATCGGTATTATTTACCGAGGTCATACTTGAATTTACATCAATATTAAAATCCAGATTCTTGATATACTTCTGCAACACTTTATTAAAGAAGCCCGAAATGGCCCCGGAAACAACACCACCAATGGTATTGGCTAAAACATTGTATCCGCTGGAAGCGGTAATAAAACCTTGGCTGCTATTGATGAAAGTGCCAAACAATAAGATAGACGTTACCTGTTTATTCAAGTCGTTTTTATCCTGCTGAAACTGCTCTAATCGCTTAATAATTTCGAAGTTGTTTTTAACCGGACTGCCATCCGGCACTTGAAAGCGGAAATCAATGGCGGGCTTCAATAAGGTTTGTGTTAAATGGGCTTCAATGATGATATCCTCCTTTTGACGGAAGTTGTTCGACAAAGCACTGAAGTCAACCTGCCCGGCCCGATAATTTGTAATAATATCAATATTCGCTTTAAACGGATCGCCGTTCCAAATGATACTGCCACTCTTTACGGTAAAATATTTTTCCAGTACCGTTTGAAAGTTAAAGGTATAATCTCCGCGTGTAATGTCATATCGCCCCTTAATGCTTAGTGGTTCTTTATTTCCCACGCGAATGTCTAGCTCACCCGTACCAACCCCTTTAATTACATCACCGGTGGCTTCATCCAATACCACATCAATTTTACATGCCGTATTTGCAATCAAATGCATGTTGAGTAAAATTCTACTACCAAGCCTTGCATTTAACTCATCTTCCATCTGCTTACCATATTGTATAAAGTCGATGTAATCGATGGTACCATTATCAATGCTGTTGCCGCTCAGAATATAAATTTGACTGGTATCAGTTGTGGTTGGTTCACCGCCAATATCCATTACCATATTGTCGGCCGAACCATTCAATTTAAAATTGGCTCGCCCGATAACTTTTCCAAAAAAGATGGCATTATCTTTTTTAGTGGTATTGAGTACCAACATTCTGTTGGTTACAAATTCAATTTGATCAAAGGCTACTTTGTCGAAAAACTGATGATACATTCGCCCCGATAAAGTACCGGTATTACCCAAGGTATCTCGCACCTGAATATCGCCGAAATCAATCTCATCCGGATTAAAAATGACGCTCTCGTTTTTAAACAAATATTTACATTGGGTATAGTTTACCACCAATGAACCCTCTTCTAAATTCGCAATTCCGGTAAAAGTGAGATGTCCGTTATGATTTACCAATTTCAAATCTTTGGTATTGGCCATCCCTTTGATATTATTAAAAATATCTCCCAAATAGGTATTGAGTACAGCTAAATTAAACTTGTCGGATTGAATATTGATAAGGGTTTCGTGTGCCGTACTATCATCCGTACCCACAACACCATCCACATTAAATTGCATTTTTTCGTTATCGGCATTAGCTTTAAACGTTAACTTTTTTGTACGTGTATCAAATACGCCTGTGCTTGAAATGGTGCCAATACTATCTCCTTCATTTCTAAAATCGCTCACTTTTGCATCATAGCGCAGAAATGGTTTACCAAATGGATTTTCGATACGAATTTCTCCGGTAACCAACCCTTCTAATCGGGGCTTTGTAAAAACATAGGGGAGAAAATCGTTTGCATTTACTTTCTCCAATTGAATAATGATATCATTAATTTTTTCTAAATCTCCGGATGGCTCGGTAGAAATATTGATTTGCTGATTTCCCTGCACCAACTTCACATCATTGGCTGTAATTAAATTATTACGAATTGAAATTTCGCCGTCTTTTTCCAACTGCCATTTCTTTTCACTCAAGGTAAAGGAGGATGGGAAGAAGTGTATACTGGCGCCATCCGAAAGCGTTTGTACACGCGCATTTAAAGTAACACCGGTAATCGCCTTTGTGGCTCCGGTATTAATACTTACCATCGAGGTATCATGCGAAGAGGTAATATGCAATCGCGTGGAAGGCATATGGACACTGTCATTTAGGGCAATATCGCTTACTTGCACATTTGTAGCCAAGGAATCTAAATTACCAATGCTATTTAATTGGATATCGCTAAATACTTTATGGTCATAACTAAATGATGGAACATTTGCCTGCACTTCAAATTCATTGCTACTAAGTTTTAAACTCCCTTTAACTGAAGCATTATTAAATCCCTCCAATTTTTTATCCATTAATTGAATGTAGGGATCTACAATTTTGGTGTTTACTTCAAAGCTAAAATCTTGGTCGCTCCCATTATAATTTGATTGTCGAATATAGGCCGGATAATAACGATGTAAAAACACCATGAAGGCTTCCGGTAATTGCAAAATTTTAAATTTACCTGTAACATTCGCATCTACTTCATTTGAACGAAGTGTTAACGATTTCTCGCCATTTACAATAGTAGATTCCAGCAATAAAGAATCAAAACTTAACGGAATTTCATCATGCAGTAAATCTGCGTTTTGGATACGAGCCGTACCTAAAAAGTTATCGATATTGTTACCGGCGAATTGCAAACGAAAATCACCTGCCAAATCATAATCATCCTTTGTTAGGTTTAAATATTTTAATGCTGCAAGTTTTAATCTTGCATCAAAATCAAAAACGGGAACGGCACCATTTAAATCAATCGTTCCGGTTAAGTATTCTATCTTCAAATTGGGATCCTGAATACTTGCGTGACCGGTAAATAGTTTCTTATTAAAATCTCCTCGAATGGCAATGTTCTGAAAAGGATACCCATTATAGATTAAGTGTTTTACTTCTCCGTCAAAATTTGCTTTGAGCGTTTTCATGGTAAATCCACTTCCTTTTATTTTACCGGTACAGGCAATTTCTCCTAATTCTTTTTGTTCTAAAAAAGTACCAATATCAAAACCATCAGTAGCAATTCGCCCCTGATAAATAGGCGGTTTACCACTAGGCAATTTCAAATTTATATCTCCGTTTACCGTTCCTAAGGCAGTTTGAATTTTTCCGTAAGAAACAAAATCAGCCAAAAAGCCGGTAAATTTTCCGGTATAACTAATGTTGCCGAGTTGATGCAAATTAGGCTGCGTAACCGATCGCAGCGGAGGAATGATGTTACAAGCCTCTGCAAAATTAGTACGCAATTCATTGGCTGTAAAATCGATAAAAGTATTGTCGATATCCGGTAATCCGGCCAAGGAAATACTACCATCAATAAAGGTTGAACCGCTGCGCACTTTCATGTTTTTCGCATCCAAATCATCAATGGTACCTTTGCCTTGTCCCTCAAACTTGATGAGCCTATTCCAACTTTTTAATTCCGGTGCAAAAAATGCAATATCATCACTATGCACTTCACTCTGTACAAAATTCCCTTCCAATTTCACCTTATGCATAAAGCGACTCATATCATCCAAAAACCCATCGTAGCGCATCACGTAATAATCGCCCAATGTACTTTTGCCTGTTTCAATCTTCAATTTTTTAAACTCCATCATTTCGGGCGTAAACTTGAAATTGGCGGCTAATTTCTTTACCTCAAATCCACTTCTTTCGTGCGTTGCTAATTGCAATTGCATTTGGAGCGTATCTTTTTCAAACCGCACTTTGTTTACGTCGGCGTTAATCTTGCCAAATTCAATATAATCGGCATCAAATAGATTTATATAAGGGGCATGATCACTTTCTTTAATGTTGCGAAACAACCCTTGCTTCATTTGCAACTTATCAGCCGTAATCACCCAACCGTCGTTATTCCATCTGTAGGCATAATGCGTGGTATCTTTTAGTTTTGGTTTAGTAAGCCCCAAACGATCGCGTTCGCCGGTATAATCCGACAAGGTAACCTGAGGGGCATCCAAATACAAGGAACTAAGTTTGATGAATTTCTTATTAATATCAATAGTATCGGCTTTTAACACCATTTGTTGCAAGGAAATGATCCGATCTTCACCAACCCACCCATCTACTTGCTTAAAGTGAATATTCCGCAAATTCACTTCCTTCAAATCCAAATTAATAGCGCTCTTTTTTTTGTTAGAACTACCTCCACCAAAATAATCGGCCAAAAACTGATAATTCCACACCGAATCTTTCCGGTGCAAATTAATGTTCACATCACTTAAGCCTACATAATGCACAACCGGCTTGTCGCGCAAAAAGAACCAATCAGAAACGCTTACCACTAAAGTGCCTGCAGTTAA
>JBJOQA010000329.1:0-6611 GCA_046050225.1 Bacteroidota bacterium
TTTTAGATCGAAATCCGCATCTTAAAAATCAGGCCGTTGCCGGTGCGATGCCCTATGGTGGAGAAGCCGGTGATCATGATGCTTTAAAAAATCTCCAACTGCTTCCTTATTTATTTCAAAAAAATAATAAATTTCAGTTGGTATATGCCGGTGCGATGTTGCCTAAAGCTTATCGCCCCTTAGAAGCTGTATTTTCGGCTATGGCTGCTAATCCTGAAGTTTTTAGTCAAGTTGAATTTCATTTTATTGGTACCGGTAGCAGAAGTAATGATGATCAATCTTACAATATAAAGCCGTTAGCAGAAAAATATGGTCTTTGGCAAAAGCAAGTTTTTGAATATCCAAAAAGAATACCCTATCTAGATGTTTTAATTCATTTAGATTGTGCCGATGCCATTTTTATTTTAGGCAGTACCGAGCCCCATTACACGCCCTCTAAAACTTATCAAGGGGTATTAACCGGCAAACCTATTGCAGCTATTTTACATCAGCAAAGCACAGCAGTTTCCGTAGTGCAACAGTCGAGAGCAGGTATGGTGCTTGCTTTTGATGGCGAAATAGGATTGCCTACCATTAATCAACAATTTGTAGCATTCTTTCAGGCATTTCAAATATTCTGTCAGAACTTTAACCGCACACAAATTGATTATGCGTTGTTTGAACAATATTCGGCTAAAAACATAACCGGTATTTTGGCTAACTTATTAGATCAAGCACTCGTTAAACATCAACAGCAATTAGGTAGATAATTGAGCCTAATTTTGTGTTGTAACTCGCATTCAGTTGCTGCATTAAAGTTTTAATTATAACATCATTGAAAACACTGTTTAATACAAGATTCAATTGGCCTCTATTTATAGGGGTAGCTATTGTTTTGCGACTTGTTTTTTTAGACATGAGCTGGTTGTCATATACCGCATTAGTGCTTTCGATGCATCAATTTACCCTGCTTTTTAATGCCATTGGTTTTGTAATTCCCATTCGATATTTATTAGGCGCATTCATGTGCGTACAATTTTTTATTGGCCCGGTATTAGCCTATAATGGATTTGATGCGTATCAGTATATTCATTATAAAATGAAGATATCCGAGGCTGAATATTTTGCCTATGCGATACCGGCGGTGTTGGCCTTTATCATTGGGCTACACAGCAAAGCCGGAGATTTAGAAGGAGAATTTATCGATCAAAAAGCCATTGCAAGATATGTTGATTTGCATCCAAAATTGCCTTACTTTTTCATTATTATAGGATTTGTGTCGAGTGTTATTTCTTCTTTTTTTGGAAGTGAATTGGCCTTTGTATTTTATTTGCTGGGTAGCTTTAAATTTATTGGTTTATTCTTACTTGTTTTAGGTAGTAATCAAATTAAGCTCTTGCCTTTAATCGTTGTATTAAGCTCTATCGTGGGTTCTTCCTTTGGGGAGGGTATGTTTCATGACCTGTTAACTTGGATCTTATTTATCGGTTCCGTTTTTGCCTACAAATACAGATTGGGGTTTAGTGTGAAGTTAATTGGTACCATTTGCTTTATTTTTCTCGCAGTTGCTATTCAAGTATTGAAATCAAGTTATCGAACGGCAATTGGATCAGATATTGAAGAGGGAGGGGTAGAAACTTTTTCGCGCCTATACGAACAACAAAATAGCAAAAGGGGGATTTTTACATTCGAAAGTTTGGCGCCGCATGTGGTAAGAATTAATCAAGGCTTTATTATTACCAATATCATGAAGAATGTTCCTGCTACCATTCCTTATTCAAATGGTCAGGAAATGTATCAAATTTTAGAGGCCGCCATTATGCCAAGAATTTTAGCTCCCAATAAATTAAACGCCGGTGATCGAACCTTGTTCATGAAATATTCTGGTATCAGAATTAAAGAAGGTACTTCTATGGGATTAAGTTCATTGGGCGATGCATATCTAAATTTTGGTTTAATTGGCGGCAGCATTTTTATGTTGTTATTAGGGTTACTGTACAATTATATTCTACGTCAATTTTACAAAAACAGTAAAGTTTATCCCATCCTTATATTGTTTACTTCAATGGTTTTTTATTACCCCATTAGGCCCGATTGTGAGTTACAAACCATTTTGGGTCACTTGTTTAAATCTATTGTGTTAATATATTTGATCTTACTTTTCTTTAAAAAATCATTTAAAGTTGATCCTGTTTGATTAAAAGATAACGGGAAAGTTTATAAAAAAAATGATTGCAATAAAATAGCATGTAATGGAATTGGTAAGAACAATAAAGGACTTTACTTACGGAGAAAGTTTTGCTTTAAGGCAACGAACCCTTTTACGCAACTTCGCAATTCGTTTGTTATCGATGCGTCATGCTATTAGTGACACGAATAATTGGATTCGATTTCCATATTATCATCACGTTTTTGACGATGAAAGACGCGGTTTTGAAAAACAACTTCGTTACTTGAAAAATTACGGTGAATTTATTTCTATTGATCAGGTATTTGAATTGTTACATAATAAGCAACCAATAAATGGACGTTATTTTTGTTTGAGTTTTGATGATGGCTACGCTTGCTTGTATCACAACATGATGCCAATTACTGCCCGGTTAAACATTCCGGTAATTATCTATTTGCCTACCGATTACATTAACCTTGATATGAATATAAAGGCCGATTTTGAATTGGTACGAGATAATTTGCCCAATAATCCAAAGTTGTTGTCTTTTCTGAGTTGGGCGCAATGTAATGAAATGCTGGGGCAGCAAGTTTTATTTGGCGCGCATACCAAAACACATGCAAATTTAATGAATGCTGATGCAGATAAAATTGAATTTGAATTGCGTACCTCCAAATTAGAAATAGAGAAAAATCTCCCTATCCCATGTGATCATTTTGCTTACCCATGGGGAAGGGTTTATGAAAATTTTGATCCACAAGTAACCAATGTTATCGCAGCCAAATTGGGTTACAAAACTATGGTTACCACTAATCGAGGTAAAACCATTCAAGGCGATCATCCTTACTTGATTAAGCGCGATCATATGCTCGCCAATTGGGGGAATTACCAATTGCGCTATTTTTTAAGTAAGTAAATTGCATTTCATTGTTGTTACAACAATTTGTTTTAATAAGTTTTTATGGAAATTAAGTTATACGAAGATTGGATGCGGCCCCAAGTGGATAAACTATTTAGTGATCAGTATAGCCGGCCTATTGAAGAAACATCCTTGATGATGCAACAATTTTATGAGCATCCCTTTCAAAAAAATAAATCCTTGCGTTTGGTGGCATTAGATGGCGACATCGTAATAGGATTTCAATCTTTTTTTTATTGGCCCTATTTACGCAATGGAGTAATTCACAATACCTGCCAATCCGGCAACTCATTAGTACATCCTAATTATAGGGGTAAAGGAATTTTTCAAAAATTGCTGAATGCAATCGAAGTTATTTGCAAAGAACAGCAAGTTGAATTGGTAATGGGTTTTCCTGTTGAGATGTCGTACCCCAGTTTTATGAAAATGGGATGGAGCAACCCATTCAATTTAATCTGGTATTTAAAAATGGTAAATCCATTGGCTTTTTTATTTGATCAACAGCGTTTAGATCAACAATTTGAGAAAGCTGCAAGACCGATAAAGCAAAGTTTTTTTCAAAACATGTTTCGTTTAAATAGGGATGAAGCTTTTGAGGATTGGATTCATACCACCCGTAAAATGAATGACTACCGCTATTTCACTTTTAGTAAGGGGGATAGCCAAATAAATTTTGTGGTGAAATTCAATAAGAGAAATAAGTGGATTAACGAATTGGTGATTGGGGATATCAAAACCAATAGTTTTGATGAAACCTTTATCAAAGCTGCGTTTAAGCAGTTAAAAAGTAAAGCATTTTGGTCATGCTGTATCAGTATTTTAACCATTGCGATTAACGAAAATGAGAGCGGGCCTTTTTTGCGGGTTATCCAAAAGTTGGGATATAACAAAAGCAAGTGGAAAATTTACTTTATTACCAAAACCATGGCCGAAACTACATTTGATTTTAATCAAGTAAATCAATGGCTATTGTTTAGAAGTGATATTGATACCTGGTAATACAATGCTCAAGTTTTAAATTATTCGCCAAGTTTATTTTTCTCTGCTCAATATTCGATGAAAAAATTAGCCATTTTATCTACGCATCCCATTCAGTATAATGCACCACTGTTTGCATTGTTGGCTAAATCATCGCAGCTCCAAATCATGGTTTTTTATACTTGGGGTAAGGCTGTTCTCAACAATAAATATGATCCGGGTTTTAAAAAAGTAATTGAATGGGACATCCCCTTATTAGATGGCTATCCTAGCAGCTTTGTAGAAAATGTTTCTTCAGATCCGGGATCGCATCATTACGGCGGTATCGATAATCCAGATTTAATTCAGCAAATTGAAGCCTTTCAGGCAGATGCTTTATTGGTGTTTGGTTGGAACCTTAAAAGTCACCTGAAATGCCTTCGCTACTTTCATAAAAGAATCACCGTATTATTTTGTGGAGATTCAACCCTAATCGACGATCAAGATCATTTTATAAAAAAAATATTGCGTCAACTGGTATTGAGGTATGTTTACCACCACGTGGATATTGGCCTTTACACAGGTGCGGCTAGCAAAGATTATTTCCTGCATTACGGTTTCAAGGAAACTGAATTATTTATGACCCCACACGCCATAGATAATAAACGTTTTGGAATTTGTACGCCGGAAATGGAAGCGAATATTGCCGAGTTTAAATATCAATTAGGCATACAATCCGGCGAACTAACGGTATTATTTGCCGGTAAATTGGAACCCAAAAAAAATCCAACAGCAATTATCGAAGTGGCCAAATTGATGCAGCATCACCCCGTGCATTTCATTGTGGTGGGAAATGGCGAACAAGAACAATCCTTGAAATCTGCGGCCTCTAGTTTTTCAAATATTCACTTTGTAGATTTTCAAAATCAACAAAAAATGCCGGAAGTGTATCGCTGGGCTGATGTGTTTATATTGCCTTCTCGGGGACCCGGCGAAACTTGGGGGCTTGCGTTAAATGAAGCTATGGCAACTGGTCGCGTAGTAATTGCGTCCAATAAATGCGGCGGCGCCCGCGATCTAATTAACCCTGATGAAAATGGATGGATTGTTGCACCGGATGATTATCAAGCAGTGGCCAATAAGTTAACGCTTCTAATACAAGAACCCGCCTTATTGAAAAGAATGCAACAGGCGTCTTTAACACAGGTGCAAAAATTTTCATTTGAAGCCATGGCCGAAGCCATCCATCAAGCTTTGCAAATACCAGCCCATGCCATTCATTAATCGATCACAAGGGTTATACATGCTCCGATTTGTATTGGGGTTTTGTATACTTTATTATGGTACGATCGCTTTCATCGGCATTGCATCTCCCGGAGGGTATTATATCGAATGGCTTGACCGGCATTTAAATTTTGTAAGTTGGTTGCGAGCTGCATTATTGCAATGTTCACGCGGTATGATGTTGCTTTTGGGCTATGATGTTTATTTGAAGGATGTTTATACAATTCGTGTTATAAAAGGAGCAGGGGTGCATGTGGGATATGATTGCATTGGATACGGTGTTTTGTATTTTTGGATCGCTTTTATTTATGCTAATCAGGTTGGCTGGAAGAAGCAAATAAAATGGTTGTTAGGAGGGGTTGCCCTAATTTTTACGGTAAATATTGCAAGAATTACTTTATTGCTTTTGGCGGTTAACAAAAAAATACCAACAGTGGGTAATTGGGATAACCATACGCTTTTTAATATCGCGGCTTATCTGGTTATATTCACCATGATTTATTTTTTTGATAGAACACTCAAAAATGAAAAACAAAACCAACTAAAGTAGGTTCTTAATGAGCAATCCTAAAAAGAAATTGTTGGTGGTGGTAGATTGGTTTTATCCGGGGTATAAAGCGGGCGGACCAATTCAGTCTTGCGTAAATTTTTGTATCGCATTTAACCATCAATATGATATTTATGTTTTAACTAGTGATACTGATCACGGTGAAACCATGCCTTACAAAAACATTCAAGCCAACCAATGGTTGTTTGTTCCTGAGTTTGGCGTACAAGTTTTTTATGCAAGTAAGCAAGGAAGAAGTTTTGGTGCATTAAAGCAGGTAATAAAAACGGTGAACGCTGATTTTGTTTATTTGAATCATTTATATTCTCCGCGTTATGTGATTTGGCCCTTTTTATTAAAAGTGTTTGGCGCAGTTAAGGGTAAATTAGTGATTTGTCCGCGTGGAGCCTTATACGATAGCGCCTTATCGGTTAAACGCTACAAAAAAGCGCCTTTACTATGGGTGTACCGAAGGTTGCAAATAAAAAATAAAGTGATATTTCATGCCACCAATCAACGAGAAGCTGCGGCTATTCAACAGCATTTTCCGGGCGCTCAATATTTAATTGCCGATAATTTGCCCAATCTTCGTCAAGATAGTTTGCAGCTCATCCCTAAAGAAGAAGGGCATTTGAAAATTGTATATATCGCCCGCATTGTGGCCATTAAAAATCTGCAATTCTTATTACAAAGCTTGCCACAATTAAGTGGTCAAATTGCTTTAACGATTGCCGGCCCGGCAGAAGATGCAGCAT
>JBJOQA010000330.1:0-3246 GCA_046050225.1 Bacteroidota bacterium
GTGCGGCACCATCCCCAATGGTAGATGAAGTTTGGCATTTACATCTAACTTACACCCAAAGTTATTGGAATGAATTGTGCAGCCAAATTCTTGAAAAGCAACTGCACCATATCCCTTCAAAGGGAGGCAACCATGCAAGTGAATTTCATCGCAACTGGTATCAGCAAACGCTAGAAAACTACAGTTCAACGTTTGGAGAAGCACCACCCAACGACATTTGGCCATCCATCCCCTATTGGCAAGAACATCTGACAACAACATCCATTTACCCGAAAAAACTTTATCAACAAACAACCATACTATTTATCGCCGGTATTGTACTTTATTGTTGGATAGCAAACCCCTTTCTGCACAATGGCAAAACTTTTTTAATTGAGTATGGTATTGCAGCAATTGCCTGCTTAGGTTTATTAAGTTATTTACAAATAGAAAAAGCAAAGCTTTTAGTTCGGCTCATTGATATTTATTTTCCAAAAAAATATAACACGTTTCAACTAACTGCCTTTTTATTTGGTTCGCACAAAACCTATCAAGCAGCCTTGGTAGATTTAATAGATCGTGGTATCATTCGGACAGACGGAAAAGATTATGTTTTTATTCGTCATCATTTGGTTACCGAAGAGGAAGTAAATCCAATTTTAGAAAAGATGCAAAGCAGCATTCAGCTCTACGACAACTTCAGTTACCAACACGGATATCAATGGCTTGATCGATCAAAAACCAACCATCCGGCTTTGCAAGAAATTCAACATTGGTTTAAAGTGCCGGATTGGGAAAAATTTTGTTTGCCGGGTATCCTTCTTTTATTAGGCATCATTCGAATTATTCAAGGAAATATAAACGGCAAACCTGTTGGCTATCTAATTGCCATCATTGCCTTGATGATTATTTTTTCAATCGTGCTCATCTTTGCTAATTCCAATCAAAAAATCATTGCAACGGCCACCCATCAAATATGGCAACAACGTGCACCTGAAAATCCACCAACTTTAGAAAACTTTGGCATCAATGGCAATGCAGCACTAGCGGGTTTAGCGGCCTTCTATCTATTATCTACCGCATTCTCGGATGCAGATAAAGTACACCGACAATCATCATCCGGCAGTTGGATGTCTTCAACCGATAGCGGAGGATGTGGAGGAGCCTTTTGTGGAAGTGGTTGCGGTGGTGGCTGCGGAGGATGTGGAGGATGTGGCGGCTAAAAAATATTATCGCAATAAACTATCCAATACTTTTTGAAACAAAGGAAATTCGCCTAGGTTATGATGTGTACCTCCTTCAATTGTAACAAATCGGTCGTTCTTTTTTAATACTTCTTTTAATTGCTTCGCGCAGCGATAAAAAATAACACGATCGCTTGTGCCATGAAAAATAGTAACCGGTGAACTTACATCCTTTAGGTAATTTTTAATTGGCAATTTATAATGACTCATTCGCTCGGTAGGATAAATAGGTGCATAGCTGCTAAACAAATCCGGAATACTTGGATAAGGCGTTTCTAACATCAATTGTTGCTGCGTGGTATTGGCGGCTACATAGGCTGCAATGCCTGTTCCTAGCGACTTTCCATAAATAATAATACTATCGGCATGATAACGCGTTTGTGCCATTCGATAAACTTGTAATCCCTGCTGTTTAAGAATATTTTCATTTCTCTCTCCCACACTTTTACCGTAACCGGGATAATCTTCCATCCAAACTTCGTACCCTTTTTGTGTAAACCATTTTGCAAATTTGGCGTATCGTTGAATATTTTGTTTGTTGCCATGAAAGTAAACTACAACTCCTTTTCTTACCGTATCTGTTGGAAAAAACTTCACCAAGTGCATGGTATCGGTGGCATTCACCGGCACATCCAATTCTTCAAATTTTGCATCAAAATGATAGGGCAATGTTCGATCGTCTACTTCGGGTTGAAACAACATTTTTTCTTGCAAATAATACAACCCAATACCAATAATACCGTATAGTAATAAGCCCACTTTAAGCCATCGATAAATGCGTTTCTTTAAAGTTGTGCGAGCTGGCTTAGGTGTATTTGAAAAATCGGTCATACAACAAAGTTAAGGTGCTAAAATATCTCTAATAAAATTATGGTACTCCGGAAAAAAAGGAAGATTGTTATGTCCGCCCCCTTGAATACGAATGAGTGTGCTTCGGCGTGGACTTAAGGCTTGCAATTTTTTGCTATGGCTGATGGGTATCAACCAATCGCGTGTACCGTGCAATATGTAGGTATGACATTTTACTTTGGGTAACCATTGGTCGGTTCTAATATGAAAACGCAACACAAAACGAACCGGTAGAAAAGGAAGAAAACGCTGTACTGTTTTGGTAAAACTATAATAAGGCGCATCCAGAATTAAGTAACGCGGTTGATTATCACTGGCAACCTTGGTAGCGAAACCACTGCCCAAACTTCTGCCATACACAATTAAATGCTGCTCGGGATATTGCTTTGCCAATTCACTATAAACAAATTGCATATCACCCAACATATCTTTTTCACTGCGTTTACCGGTGCTTTTTCCAAAACCGCGATAATCCACTAGTACTACATCATAATTATATCGCAAAAAATCACCGGCATACTTGGCCCATCCTTTAATGCTGCGTGAGTTGCCATGAAAATAAAGTACCAACCCGTGTGGTTGTTCTACCGCAAAGTGCAACCCGTTTATGCGCACACCCGGCGAAACGTCAAAATTTAATTCTTTGAAGGGAGCTGTATATCGGTATTCAAAATCCGGAGCTAATTTTTCAGGCTTAAAGATGAAGCGCTCTTGCAGCAAATACGCCAATAGCATGAATGCCAAATAACCAAGAATAATGTAAATAATGGTGGCGAGCATGACTTAAGCAGTTTTGTAGCTCGGTTAAGATAATACAAACATCATGATTGAGGAAATGTTTTTACCCAAGCTGCTAGCCCACCAGATAAATTAAACAAATTTTGAAATGGAAACTTATCCTGCAATCGCTGAATGGCAATCTGACTGCGTACGCCTTTTTCGCAATAAAAAACAACCGGCCGATCTAAAGGCAATTTCGAAAAAATTGCAGGCACTTCGGCTAATGGTAGCAATTCACCCCCAATATTAAACCTGTGATGCTCAAAAGGCTCACGCACATCAATCAAAAGTAGTTCTGCCGATTCATCCAACCATTGTTGCAATTGCGCCGGCGTAAGTTGCTGCATACGCTGCTATTAAATTTTAGAAAAAGATTTCGTCCTCTTCATGATAT
>JBJOQA010000331.1:0-5047 GCA_046050225.1 Bacteroidota bacterium
GCGCCCGGCGGCAAATCAACCCTATTGCAATCTTTAATTAATGCAAATAGTTTACTGGTAAGTAATGAAGTAATTAAAACTCGCGTAAATATTTTATCTGAAAACATTAGCAAGTGGGGCGCAGCAAATGTAGTGGTGACTAGTAACGATCCGCACGATTTTCAACGCTTACCCGATTTTTTTGATGTCATTGTTGTAGATGCCCCTTGCAGCGGCAGTGGCCTCTTTAGACGCGACCCCAATGCAATTGCCGAATGGAGTGAACAAAATGTAACGCTCTGTAGCCAACGACAACAGCGAATTTTGGCCGACATTTTACCTTGCTTAAAAGCAGGTGGAATTTTAATTTATTCTACTTGTTCCTATTCGATGGAAGAGGATGAAGCCATTGCCGATTGGCTGGTTGGCGAAATGAACCTACAAGCTAAAACGCTTGAAATTGATCCCGAATGGGGCATTACGGTTACCCAATCGCCCATTCATAATAGTATTGGCTATCGTTTCTACCCGAATAAAGTACGTGGCGAAGGTTTCTTTTTAGCTGCTTTTCAAAAAAATCATGCAGAAAATAGCGGGAAATGGCAGCTCAAAAACAAATTAGACAAGTTAACTAGTAAACAAACTGCGCCCTTACTGCCCTGGCTGAATAAGCCGTTGGAAGAACTATTATTTCTACAACAGCAAGATTCCATTATTGCTATACCCGCCAACTTGGAACAAAGTTTACACGCTATTCAATCTAATTTATACATTCGAAAAGCGGGCGTTAAATTGGGCAGCCTAATTCGCAATGAACTCATACCCGATCATGAGTTAGCAGTTAGCACCTTATTATCTACCGAAGTTTTGGCCGTAACCGTTAACCTCGAAACGGCATTACAATACCTCAGACGTGCAGATTTCAATATAGAAAATGCCCCGAAAGGCTGGTGTGCTATCCAATACCAAACTTTGAAACTTGGATGGATAAAAGCGCTTCCTAACCGTATCAACAATTACTACCCCAAAGAGTGGCGCATCTTGCATAAATAAGATAAAAAAAGTTTATACAGTAGCTTTAACGCATTATAATTTACTAATTGCGGCTATCGCAAAGCATTGCTTTACATTCTTTAACAACTATTCGTGTTGGGAGCGGCATTTTTTTTGCATCTTTGCAGTTGAAAAATTCCCAAAGTATGAAGCGACTATTATTTATTTTACTGGCACTTCCTTTTTTTGCTCATGCCCAACATAAAGCATTACTGATTGAAGGCAGTTCATCGCAGTTATACCTTACCCATACGGTAGCCGCTAAAGAAAATTTATATAGTATTGGCCGACTATACAATGTGAGTCCTAAAGAAATTGCACCATTTAATAAACTCGATATTGAAAAGGGGTTAAACCTCAATCAAGTCATTCGTATTCCACTTACCGAAACCAATTTTGGTGCAGGCGATGCCGCAGCCGATGAGGCTTTAGTGCCGGTTTACTATACCGTAAAAGACAAAGACGGACTATACAAAATCAGTGCGCAATACAATAAAGTTCCCGTAGCATCGCTTAAAAAATGGAACAATTTAAAAGGAGAAAATATTGCAAGTGGCAATAAACTAATTGTTGGTTATTTACGCGTTAAAAAAGAATTATCTGCTTTCGCTAAAGATGCAAAAGCAGTTAGCAATACGGTTGCAGCTTCCACTGCACCCGTTAGCAAACCCGAACCAACTAAACCAACACCTGCCACCACTAAGCCGGATATTAGCAACGAAACCTTACCGGTAGTAAAAAACCCTACGGTAAAAACTCCTGCAAAAGAACCGGTTAAAGTTGCTGAGCCTATTGCCGTAAAAGAACCCGTAGTAATTAAAGAACCAGCAACTAAAAAAGAACCGGTAGTTACCCCAACAACAAACAACTCGGCCCCACAACCGGTTACCAGCAAAATAGGACGCTCTTTTAATGGCGGATTATTTAAAGCGGAATACGAAAAACAATCAGGCAAAAATAATGTGGTAAATGAAAGTGGCTGGGCCGCTATATTTAAAAGCACCAGTGGTTGGGATGACGGTAAATACTATTGTTTACATAATGGTGCCATGCCCGGTAGTATTATAAAAATTACAAACAAAACCAATGGCAAATCGGTTTACGCTAAAGTACTAGATGCGATGCCTGATATTCGTCAAAACAACGAACTTATTATTCGTTTAAGTAACGCTGCCGCAGATGAATTGGGAGCTAGTGAGTCAAAATTTGACTGCGCTTTGAGTTTTTCTAAATAATATGAAAGAGGAAATCACCATTTGCAAGTTGCGCCCATGGACGTTGGCGGATAAAGATGCCTTAACGGTTTATGCGAACAATCCGCTAATTGCGCAAAACATGATGGATCAGTTTCCGCACCCATTCACGGAGGAAAAAGCTATTCAATTCATCGAACGTGTAAGTTCAACCTCCATCCCCAATATTTTAGCGATTGCTGTTGACAATAAAGTGGTAGGTAGTATTGGTATCCATCCGCTTCATGATATTGAGCGTATTAATGCAGAATTAGGCTATTGGTTGGCCGAACCTTATTGGGGAAAGGGTATTATGACCGAGGCCATTCGTCAAATGGTAGCATACGGTTTTGCTAACTTTGAAATTCAACGAATCTTCGCTCGTCCCTTTGGCCATAATTATGGATCGCAAAAAGCCCTTGAAAAAGCAGGTTTTATCTTAGAAGCAAAATTTGAAAAAACATTTATAAAAAATGGACAATTAATCGACGAGTGGATTTATGGCATGCGCCGACCTGCTTAATTGTTTCGCTAAATTTTATAAAAAATGCCACCTAAACAGGTGGCGGAACAGCATTAAAAACGGGAATAAAGTAAAAGCCTCCAAATTGGAGGCTTTTTATTAATGATTTCTTCTTAAAATGATTTTCATTCCGGTATATCCTTGACGCATTTCAGGAACCGCAGCTACCTTTTGTTTGTAAGGAATAATATAAGTTGTATTTCCTTTTTGATAGGTTACCAAATTACGCATAATGGAACCGGAAGGAGCCGTACGACTTGAAAATAAACTTCCCTTATAAGTTAAACCTGATTTGAGGTTTGCCGAGATGGAATTTTTTAATGTAGTCGTGGTAGTAATATTCAAATTGGCCTTTGCTTTGGCTTTTTTACCAACGCCTCTGTCCGCTAAGGTGACCAGCGTTGCGCAGACCAAACTGAGCATAACCATCGTCTTTTTAGTGAATGAAAGCATTGTTTATTTGATTATTTAATTGCAATTTATAGAATTTATTAGTAATAGCCGCACCATTCATCATATTTTTTCACAATTAATTAACGCGAAAACTGGAAAAATGTTACAAAAAATTGGATTCTTTAGGGTAAAGACTTAATTTACAACAACCTATTTAGCATGAGTATATATCCAAACCAAGAAGAAGACGACGAAATAAAAGATTTAATAGCCCAATACGAGCAGCTCCGAACCGGTCAATCTCATGCTTTTTTAGATGAAGAGGCATTTGAACGGATTATCGACTACTACGATGATGGCGACCACTTGACTTTAGCCTTAGAAGCTTCAGACTTTGCAATTGCGCAATTCCCTTATTCGGCCGGATTACTAATTAAAAAGGCCGATCTATTAATTGCCACCAAGCACTATCGCCAAGCACTAGGCTTTTTAAAACAAGCCGAAATCTTTGATGCTAACGATATCAATCTTTACATTCTTAAAACGGAGGCGTTTTTAGCATTAGGCTACCCCGAAAAAGCAACTGCTACATTTGAAACGGCCATTGAATTATTTAGCGGTAATGAACGACTAGAACTACTATTTGAACTAGCGGAAGTGTATGACGATTATGAAGAATTTGAAAAGGTTTTTGATTGCCTGAAAGCAGCACTGGAACAAGACCCTACCAACGAAGAAGCCTTATATAAAATTTGTTTTTGGACCGATTATACCGGACGAAATGAAGAGGGGATAAAATTGCACTTGCAAATATTGGAAGAACATCCGTTTTGCGAATTAGCCTGGTTTAATTTGGCTGCAGCCTATCAGGGTTTAAAGTTGTATGAAAAAGCAATTGACGCCTATAAATATGCAGTAGCTATTGATGATAAATTTGATTTTGCATATCGAAATATGGGCGACGCCTATTTACGATTAAGAAAATATCGCGATGCAATCGAATGTTTGCAAAAGGTATTAACCTTGGCTCAACCGGAGGATGTGGTATATGAGGCTTTGGGGCATTGTTACGACAAACTACATCTGTACAAAGAAGCGCGTAATTATTATCGTAAAGCAAGTAACCTCGACCCCGAAAACAGTCAATTATACTATAAAATTGCCTGTACGTATATGAGTGAAAGCAGGTGGCTGGATGCGGTAAATAATTTACAAACCGCGATGCGGATTTATAGAAAGCAACCGGAGTATAACCTAGCCATGGGGCAATCGCTAATGGAATTGGGCAAGTATGAAGAGGCAATTGAATACCTAGGTGTAGCTGTTCGAGCGCGCACCAGAAATATTAATGGCTGGTTAGAACTTTTACGTTGCCTGTATTTAGGTGGTTTTTTAGAAGATGGCGAACGTTATATTTCGCAGGCGTTAGAACAAACACAGGGCAAGCCGGTACTTTATTTTTACAAAGCCGCCTTTTTATTTGCGATGGGGAAGTCAAAAGATGCTTTGATTCAACTAGAAACCGGACTAACCCTAAATCCGCGTTTAATTAAAAAGATGCGTGAATTAGATCCAACCATATTACAAAACCCACATATCTTAGACGCGATTGCGCGTATTCGTAAAAAGAAATTCTAATTTTTCGCGGCAACAATAATCAGCAACTAGGCTTACAAACATCAGCTATTAGCTTGATGCATTTAAACGGAGTTGGTTATCTTTGCGCAGCAAAAACAGATCAGATGAACTTTAATTTATCCCAAATTCCTGAAAGAACCGCTCAACCACGTACTAATGGCATAACCATGGTAATGGATAAAGGTTTGAGTGTAGAAGAAGCCAAAAACTTTATGAGTGTTGCCTATCC
>JBJOQA010000332.1:0-6627 GCA_046050225.1 Bacteroidota bacterium
ATGCAGCGTTACAACTGCCACCCTTGCGGGTAATACACCTGCCGGAGTGGCCACCGGTTCTTGGACGCAAATAAGTGGCCCAACTGCAACCATTGTTGATCCAACTTTATCAAACAGTAGTGTTACCGGATTAACGGATGGTGCAACTTATGTATTTAGATGGACCATTACCGGACAAGCTCCTTGCCCGCCAACCACCGATGATGTTCAAATTGATGTGTTTTCTCCAATTGTAAACACCATTTCAAATGATACAATTATCTGTAATGGTCAAACAGCATCTATTAATAATGTGCGTTTATCCGGAGGAAGTACAACGGCCATCGCCGCCAATTATACCTTTGTTTGGGAGTTTAGTAATCCTGCGCAAACTGTTTGGCAATTATTGCCCGGCGAAACAGCCAGTACACTTTCGGTGTCGCCAATAACCAGTACTTGCTATCGTCGTAAAGTGTTGTCAAATGGCATTTGTGAATCAATCAGCAATGTAGTTTGTATAACGGTAAATCCAACAATCAGTAATAATGTGATTAGCAGTAACCAAGCTGTTTGCGTAAATGTTTTACCTGCAATTATTAATGCTTCACTGCCTTCAGGAGGAGATAATAACTATGTTTATCAATGGCAACAAAGTAGCGATCAAATTACGTGGGTAAATTTAGTCACAACCCAGAGTTATCAACCGCCGCTATTTTCCGCCGCAGGCGTACATTATTATCGCCGCTTAGTTTTAAGTGGAAATTGCACCGCAACAAGCAATGTGGTTACACTTACCATTCATCCCGATGCAAAAGCAATTTTTACGGCCAATCCATTAGTGGCTTGTTCGCCATTTAATTTGGCTAATGCCATTCAAGTTTCGGCATTGCCCGATAGTAATGGTACTTATAATTGGTATGCCGATAATATTTTGTTTGGTAGCAATACCACCGGTGTTTTTCCCGGATACACGATGTTAACCGCGGGTGATACCGTTGATATCAAATTGACAACCTTAAGCCAGTTTGGCTGCAAGTCAGATTCCATAACACGAACCTTTATTACCGTTAAAACGGCGATAGCTTCCTTTACCAAAGATACCAGTTCGGGTTGCGGACCATTAACCGTTCAGTTTACAAATACCTCATCCATTATCAATAATAGCATCAGTTTTAATTGGAATTTTGGAAATGGCCAAACCAGTACCTTGGCCCAACCGAATCCGGTTAGTTTTTTAACCAACCCTGATTTTAGAGATACAACTTATTATGTAACGTTGAAGGCATATAACGGTTGTGATACCACCACTTGGCGAGATAGTATTTTTATACGGTCGCATCCTAAAGCCCGTTTTGGTGTACTTACTACTTTTGGTTGTTCACCTTTTACGGTACAAATTAATAATACTTCTTTGGGCGGACCCAATACCTATTATTGGGATTTTGGAAATGGTCATCGTGATACGACAAACACACTGGGTGCTTTATCTTATACCTATAATATTGGAAACGTAGTGGATACTTTTGATCTGCGTTTAATTGCCGAAAACGAATGTGGAAGAGACACGCAAATTATTCAATTGCGCATTGCTCCTAATATTATTCGACCGCAAATTAATATTAATGCGAGCCAACTATTTGGTTGTATACCACATACGGTAACCTTTATCAATAGTACATCCGGTGCAACCAGCTATCGCTGGGATTTTGGCGATGGTACGCCGGTGGTACTAACAAACAATAGTCAAACCGCTGTGCCGCATACTTATCAAACTTCGGGTGTGTTTACGGTTCGTATTGATTTGTCGAACGGCTGTTCGGATACCAGTATTACTCGAACAGTTACCGTGTATCCTAAACCGTTAGCTAGCTTTGTTACCAATGCAAATTCATACTGTGCCGGCGATACGGTACATGTTACCAACAATTCACAAAATGCAACTAATTATCGTTGGTTTTGGGGAGATGGGCAAGTAAGTTCAGGCACGGCGCCAACGCATGTATATACGATTGCCGGAAACTATACCATTCAATTGCGTGCAGAAGCAACGAATAGCTCGGGTTTGGTGTGTTTTGATACATTGAATAGGAGTATAACCGTATTGGCAAAGCCGGATGTGCGGGTGCAATCCAACACGGCCGCTTCAAATTGTGCACCATTTAATCTAAATGCTACAGCACCCGGTATCATTAGTGAATCGGTAACATGGATTGTTCAGGATACCACCGTAACGCCATCCGTTATCACCTTTACAGGGTCGTCTTTACAGTATCAATTTTTGAAGCCCGGAACTTTCTATGTTAAGATGTTGGCTATGAATGCATTGGGTTGTACAGATAGCACAAGTTGGTCGTTTACGGTAAAAGGCACACCGGTTGCAAGTTTTACCCCTTCAAATATTTCGGTATGCGTGCGTGATACAACCATCAATTTTTTAAATACATCTACCTATAATGATAATGGGCCATTATTGTATCGCTGGTTGGTGGATGGCGTTGCTTTATCTACCAACGGAAACTTTAATCATCGGTATAATGTAGCGGCCAATGCTATTTTGCCACGCAGCTTTACTACCCAATTGGTGGTTACCAATACGGTTGGATGTAGCGACACGGCTACGGCAATTTTACAAATGAATGCGCCGGCTGTCGCATCGTTTGGCATAACTAACCCAAATGCTTGTATACCGTTTACGGCAAATATTCAAAACGGTTCACAATTTGCAACACATTATAAATGGTTAGTAAATGGTGTTTTACAAGATACACTTGCGCAGCCTTCATTAGGCATTACGCAACCGGCAACAGCGTATCAAATTCGATTAATAGCAGATAATGATGCCGGATGCGCACCTGATACATTTGATGTAAACTTTACTACGCGTACTATGCCTGAAGCGGCCTTTTCGGTAAGTGATTCTTTGGGATGTTCGGGTAATTTAAATGTTGCCGTTCAAAATAATTCTTTGCGTGCTACCAGCTATCGCTGGAATTGGGGCGACAATTCGGCTACGAATTCCTTTGTTAATCCAACCCATCTTTACAATGTGCAAGGGCAGTATCAAATTAGTTTGGTAGTAGGAGATGGTACTTGTTTTGATACCGCTTATCAAATGGTTCGGGTAGCACAAAAACCGGTGGCCGATTTTAGCGCGGATAATTTAAAAACCTGCGATACGGCAAGGGTTCAGTTTACGAATCTTTCTCAAAATGCCGTTCAATATTTGTGGACGTTTAGTAATGGAACTGTTTCAGCCGATCCAACGCCTTATGTTGCATTTGCGCCTTCCAATACACCTTATACCGTAAAGCTAGTTGCATTAGATGCATATGGTTGTAGGGATTCTGTACAAAAAGCAAATTTGATTACAGCCATTGTTCCACCTGCAGCCGACTTTTTTATAAGTCCATCCGCCACCATTACCGTGCCTAATTATTTCTTTAGTTTCAATAACCTAACGTTAAATAGTACACGCTACCAATATATGTGGGATTTAGGCGAATCCACCTTCGCAAGCACGCGTGATGCTTCCCATCAATATGCAGATACCGGTAACTATCCAATTCGTTTGATTGTTTTAGATACAGCAACCAATTGTTCTGATACCATGATTCGTATAGCCCGTATTGATGGGTTTCCGGGATGGTTGTATGTACCTAATGCAATTTGTCCCAATTGTATACAAAGTAATTTGCGCGCTTTTATTCCTAAGGGGAAAGGCTTGAAAACATATCATTTACAAGTGTTTACCACTTGGGGTGAGTTAGTATTTGAAACTAAAGAATTGGATGCAACCGGCGCTCCTGTTAAAAGTTGGGATGGCCGCTATAAAGGCGTGCCTGTACAACAAGATGTTTATGTATGGCGTATTGATGCCAAATTTATGAATGGTAGCGAATGGGAGGGAATGTTGTATCCCGGAGAAGGGCAGTATCGTAAAACGGGTACTATAACGGTAGTACGTTAATTGTGCCGCTGCGATTTGAAATAGAATAAATTCAGTTTTTAAATAGAATTGCGATGAAAAAGATTTTAAAATTGATGGGATTGTTATTGTGTGGAAGTTTTGTCCATGCGCAAGATCCATTTTTTACGCAGGCATTTAATTCGCCGTTAACCTTAAATCCGGCTAATGCCGGAAATGGAGAGATGGATTTGCGTTTTTCGGCCAACCTAAAACGACATTGGGTAAATGTTCCCTCGGCGATGCAGTTTGCTTCGGTTGGGGTAGATCGTTACATTAAGCCCTTGCATGGCGGTGTTGGTTTGTTGTTAACCAATAGTAAAGAAGGGTATCTTACCAAAACCAATTTGAGCGGTTTGTATTCTTATATGTTGTGTTTGCCCAACGCGCGATTGCATTTGGGTTTACAGGCCGGAGTTGGAAATAGAAGCGTTAATTACGACAAATTGTATTTTTCCGATCAAATTGACAATACGGGTATTATTGCCGGTTCTGTTTCAGGTGCCGATCGTCCTGTAAATAACAATCGATATTACGCCGATTTTGCTGCAGGCTTTTTGTTGTATTATGGTGATGGATGGATGTTTGGCGGTGGGGCGCATCATATTAATCAACCCGATGTTTCTCTTACATCTAATACTATAAGCAAATTACCTATGCGTTGGTTTGGCTATGCGCGTTACAAGTATAATTTAGATGAGGATGGTGATCGATATTTATTGCCTAGTGTTATTTATTTCAAACAGCAAACCAGTAATTCAATCAGTTTTGGATGTGAATATAAAGATGCACGTGTAGGCATTGGTGCATGGTATCGCTCAAATGTAAACTTTCAAAACAGTGATGCATTTGCCGTTACATTTAGTTTTGATTTGTTTGATCGTCGATATCATGATGATCGAAGAGCGCGCGTTGGATTTTCGTATGATGCTACCACCGGAAAATTAGGCTTTTCTAGAAGTGCCGGTAGTGGGGAAGCTGCATTTATTTGGGAGAAACTTACACCCAACGGTGTTAAAAGTGAAGAGCGTTGTGATGCCGATTATACGATGAAAGGCACACCTTGTCCGCCCAGATTTTAATAATTGAAACGTTTATTTTCTGATAGTAAAGTAAAAAGTAGAGCCATTGGCGCCGTCTGATTCAACCCAAATTCGGCCGCCTTTCTTTTCAACTAATTTCTTACAAATAGAAAGGCCAATACCATTGCCGGAATATTCGTCTTGATGATGAAGTCTTCGAAAAACAACAAATATTTTTTGGTGAAACTGTGGTGCAATGCCAATGCCATTATCTTGAACCGAAAATTTCCAAAAGCCTCTTTCTTCACTGGCCGAAATATGAATAAGGGGCGCAGTTTCGGTGGTTTTATATTTGAGCGCATTGCCAATCAAATTGTTGAGTATTTGTTGTAAATGCACTTTTACACCATGAATAACTGGAAGATGATCCCACTTGATAACGGCATTCGATTCTTCAATACTTACCTGATTCAATTGAATGGTTTCTTCAACTAGTTTGCCCATATCTATAATCTCTGATTTCGCATCTTCATTACCGGTGCGCGAATATTCTAATAGGTCAAGGATTGTGCCTTTCATCTGGGCAGCCCCGTTTACCGCAAACTGTATGTATTGCTGCCCACTGCTATCTAAACTGTTACCATATCTTTTTTGAATGAGTTGCAAAAAGCTTTGAATCATTCTCAGTGGCTCTTGTAAGTCGTGCGATGCGATATAGGCAAATTGCTCCAGTTCTTTGTTGATGACATGGAGTTCATCGGCTCTTGTTTGTAATTGTTGATGCAGTAATTCCATCGCATCTTCTTGTAATTTACGTTCAGTAATATCGTATGCAACGGTATAGGTATAGTGTTTATTTACTAAAAATACTTCTTCACTCGACAATAATACCACTCTTTTTTTGCCGTCTTTACTATTTAGCGCTAATTCCAGATTGTTGAAATTGCCCTCTTCATTTTTCCTTAATTCGGCCAATGATTTTTCGGAAGAATCCAATATTCCAAGGCCTTCCAAGGTTTTCCCAATTGCTTCTTCAGCCGTAAATCCTAGTAAATCAGTAAAGGCATAATTTACATCAATAATAGCACTGGTTGTAGGGTCGTTGATTGTACAAATAGATGGGTTCGAATAAAATATTTTAGAAAAGGTTTCTGCACTTTCTTCAATAGCTTTTTCGTTTTGGCGTTGTTCTGTAATATCTCTGGTAATGCTAATGATGTGCGGAGCCCCGTCAATTGTAAAAATGCTGCCACTAACTACACAATAGCGTGTTTGACCTTTGAAATTAACAAAATAGCCTTCAAAATTGGCACAACTTCCTTTCTCTTTTAAAATCTCCAAAAATTTTACTCGATCTTCCTGATATTTCCAAAGATTCAATGAAAGGGTAGACATCCCAATAGCTTTTTCGCGCGAAATACAAGCTAATCGCTCAAATGCCTTGTTTACATTTATAATCTCTCCATTTGGTAAACGACTGATTAATACTGCATCCGGACTGCTTTCGAAAAATATTTCAAAATGATTTTTTGCTTCGCGTAAAGCTTGCTCTTGTCTTTTTCTTTCGGTAATATCTTGGATGGTTCCCAATATTCTAATAGGGTTACCAAATTCATCATCCTGACGTTTGGCCGATCCAAAAATCCATCTTTCTAATTTGTC
>JBJOQA010000333.1:0-5470 GCA_046050225.1 Bacteroidota bacterium
ATCCCGAGGGCAGTAGCAATATTGTCCATGCTGACACTACGAATGCCAAACTGCCTGATCATTTCGTGGGCTTTTTGCTTAATTCTTTCGCGATTGTCAATCATAATTGGATGCAAAACTACGGAAACTTTTTTCGTTGCAATAGTTTCCATCCTAAATATTTACCATTCGTCACATTTTTTGATAGTACACTGCCTGCGGCAAACAACTATATTTGTTACAAAATGCTAGAAAAATGAAGAAACGATTCCATTATAAATTACTGGTACAGTACTTTTTGCAAGGATTATTGGTGATTGCGCCTATTGCGATTACGATTTGGGCGATTACGGCAGCTTTTAATTTTATCGATAGTATTTTGCCCAATATTATTCATGCGGTGATACCCGGTGTATTAGACGATGGAAGTGGTCATGTTAAACGCGTGCCCGGTTTGGGTTTTGTGGTGGTGGTTGGTTTGGTACTCTTTGTAGGGTATATTTCTTCTTCTTTTTTGTTTAGCAAAGTAGAGGAGGTTTTTGATAAGCTTTTACAAAAAACTCCGGGTGTGAATATAATATACTCTACCCTTAAAGATTTTTTTGAAGCATTTGCCGGTGAGAAAAAGAAATTTACCAAAAATGTATTAGCTAATATTGATGATAATGATGTTTGGCGTGTAGGCTTTATAACGCAAGAAGATATGGAAGAATTTGGCTTGAAAGAATATGTAGCCGTGTATATCCCAATGGCTTATTCGGTGGCAGGTAATGTATATATTATCCCCAAACATCGGGTGCGTACCATTACCAATATCAGTGCTTCTGCCAGCATGAAATTTGCGGTAAGCGGTGGGGTAACTAGTATAGAAGAAGATACTGAGCAGTAGAACTTATCAGAAAAGGGCCGCTAAAAATGGTTTATTTTCCGCAAAATCTTGTTGAATTTCTTTAGGTATAGCTTGGTAAATATTCGTAGCTTGACAAGCAATTAAGGTGTATGAAAAAAAGATTGATTTCTTTATCGATGATATTAATGTTGATGATGGCGTATTTACCAAGTCATTGTTGGGGTTTTTATGCGCACAGAAGAATCAATTTTATGGCGGTGTTTTTGTTGCCTCCCGATATGTTAGCCTTTTACAAGGCGAATATTAATTTTTTGGAAGAACATGCGGTAGACCCTGATAAACGACGTTACTCGGTGGCAGAGGAAGGACCGCGACATTATATTGATATAGATCATTACGGCGCTTATCCTTACCCTTCACTTCCTCGAAAATGGGAAGATGCGGTAGCAAAATTTGGGAAAGATTCTTTAATGGAATTTGGGATTGTTCCTTGGCATATTCAGGTAATGCTGGGTAGACTCACCAATGCATTTAAGGAAAAGAATTATAGTAAAATATTGAAGAATAGCGCCGAGTTGGGCCATTATATAGCCGATTCACATGTGCCCTTGCATGCGAATAGTAATCATAACGGACAATATACCAATCAAAAAGGCATTCATGGTTTTTGGGAAAGTAGGGTGCCTGAATTGCTTGCTGAGCGCGACTTTAATTTTTTTATTGGCAAGGCACAATATATTAAAGATCCGTTGGGATATGCTTGGGATCGGGTTTTAGAAAGTGCCAAAGCCTCTGATTCGGTTTTACGATTCGAACGAGAGCTTACGGCTGCATTTCCGGCCGATCAAAAATATGCCTTTGAAACACGAAACGGGGTAGTTATCCGTCAATACTCCAGTGCCTTTACCATTGCTTTCAATAATAAACTGGATGGAATGATTGAGCGAAGAATGCGTTTGTCGATTTATAGTATTGCTTGTTTTTGGTATACGGCTTGGGTAAATGCAGGCCAACCCGATTTACGCCCCTTAATCAATCAAACCTTTACCGAGGCAGATAATAAAGAATTTGAAAATCTAAATAATGGATGGCGCGGCAGTGAAAAAATGATTGGCCGCCCCGAAGAATAAGTTGATTATTCAAAAACTGGAATGCTGGCCGGCTCATTAAAATATTCTTCGCGTAGTAATTCAGAAAGACCGCTAGGTATTTTATCAAAACTAATACTGCTAAAAAATATCATTCCCTGTATATTGGGTGTGTTTCTGAGCGCTTCAATTTGTCGAGGTATTTGTGATTTTGCACTCCATGCCGCGCTACTATTGGTTTTAAATAAGCCAAGGCCAATATAACAGTGCTTTCCGTAGGTATTTTTACTCCACCAATTTAATAAGGTTTCATAAGCAGCCCTGCGGTGTCCAAATTCCCAATATAATTGTGGGGCAACATAATCGATCCAATCTAAACGTAGCCATTTTAATATGTCGGCGTATAAATCGTCGTAGTTGGTTAGCGCACCAATGGTATTACTGCCATTTACCGGATCCATATCTTTATTTCGCCAAACGCCGAACGGACTAATGCCAAATTTACAATGCGCATTTTCTTTTTTGATGGCCGCTGAAATTTTGGAGATGATAGAATCGGTATTACTTCTTCGCCAATCGGCTAATTTTAGGCCATTGCCATATTTATCAAAGCTATTTTTATCGTTGAAGTTTACACCGGGTATTTTGTAAGGATAAAAATAGTCATCAAAATGAATGGCATCTACTTCATATCTACTTACCACATCTTTTACAATGTTTACCACATAGTTTTGTGCCTCTTTATTACCCGGATCAAAGTAACGTTTATCTCCATAAGTAATAAACCATTCGGGATGAATACGCGTGATATGTGTTGCCGAAGTTGCATCGGCGGTAATATTAAATTCGGCACGATAAGGATTCATCCATGCATGAAACACCATTTTTCGTTTATGCGTTTCTGTTACCATAAACTGTAGCGGGTCGTAATAAGGAACGGGTGGTGCACCTTGTTTTCCGGTGAGCCAAGCGCTCCAAGGTTCGTATTGGCTGGGATAAAATGCATCGCTACAGGGGCGAATTTGCACCACAACTGCATTTAGGCCATTAGCTTGATGTTGGTCGAGCAGTTTAATAAACTCCGCTCTTTGTTGGGCCGGATCAAAATTGCCCTTAGACGGCCAATCAATATTATCTACGGTTGCAATCCATACACCTCTAAATTCTGCTTTGGGTTGGGCAAAAACAGGCGTAAAGAAAACCATCCACAAAAGGGTACAGCATAAAAAATTGCGCGTCATGTATTTGTTTGAATAGTGGGGTTAAGGATTATTCGGAGAGTCGAATTTTATCGAGTAATTTGTTTAATATTTTTGCTTCAGCTTGATTGATTGCACCAAAAATGCCTTCCATTTCGGCTTCGCAATTGTCGAGCTTTTCTAGCACTTTGCGGCCTTTATCCGAAATGCTTACATCTACTAATCTTTTGTCGGTTTTACAAACTACTTTTTTTACCAAGCCTTTAATAACCAATCGATCAACAATGCGACTGGTATCGCTCATTTTATCGAGCATGCGCTCTCTGATTTCTAAAGTAGAAATAGGTGTTTCGCTGCCACGTAAAATTCTAAGGATATTAAATTGCTGGAGGGTTAGTTTTTCTCTTTTAAAAATTTCCTTTAATTGTTCGGTCGACCAATTGTAGGTATAAATAAGGTTGACCAATGCTTTTTGATGCTCGCTTTTAAAGGTGCGTTGCTTAATGTCTTTGTCGATGCTCATAAAAAGGGTATAAGGCGTTTACGATTTTCCGAATTCATTGATGTAAATTTTTATCAAAACGATAAAATAACTAATCAACAGCGGGCCAAAAATAACGCCCCAAAAGCCAAAAAGTCCAACCCCAATAATTACCCCAAAAATGGTAATTAACGGGTGTACATCCATGAATCGTTTCAGAATAGTCAAACGGGCAACATAATCGATATTGGTAATTAATACAACAGCATAAATACCAAGGCCAAAACCGGAAGTCTGCTGGCCGGTTGCGAGAAAATAGGCTACCAGCGGAATCCAAATAATGGCTGTACCAACTACCGGAATTAGCGAGCATACACCGGTAAGAAAACCCCACAGACCATAATCTTGTACCCCAAAGATAGCATATCCTATTGTAGCAACCACACCTTGCAACAGCGCTAAAATAGGAATACCAATTGCATTGGCACGAATCATGTTTTTGGTTTCTGCTCCTAGTAAATCTATGTTTTCATCTTTTAGCGGAATAGTACGATCTAGAAATCGTTCCATCTCTCTTCCGTTTTGTAATAAAAAGTATAACAAAAAGAACATGATGGCCAAATTGCTGACAATGCCGGCAGAACTATTTAAGATGGAAGGTATAAAGCTGCTAATTTGTTTTTGAAAGGTTTGAATATTTTCAGGACTCATCATTTGAAATCCCGTAAGTTCTTGCAGTTTGTTGCCAACCACGATGGCTTTGGCTTCAATTTGATTGGTATTTTTTAGTACGGCGGAAATTTTTGAACTCACTAATAAAACCGAGAAATAGATCGGGATAGCGATGAGGATTAAGCTAGATAAGGTAAATAAAATGGCAGTTCTCGATTTGTTCCACTTTTTAACAATTGTGAGTTGAAAATAACTACTTCTCAATAAAATATATAGTGTAATTGCGCCTAAAAACCCCGGTAATAAACTACTTAACTGTTTGATTAAAACAAATGCCAATAAAAAAATCAGGGAAAGCAGTAAAATTTGACGCAGACGATTGTTAAATGATGTCGGCATAATAAAAAGGAAGGTATTGTTAAAACCAACATAGCGAAAGTAGTTGTTCGCACCTAAAACCTGAAATAAAAAAGGTTAAAATCAGGCATCCCGCCAAACACTGGCGCCTTCGCTGCAGTTTGCGCAAATGTCAATATTGCCTCTACCTTGTAAAAGCTGTTGCCTAAATTGGTGATATTGCTTGTTATGCCAAATTTCTTTGAAGGATTGTTTTTTTAAGTCGCCCAATTGGTGCGTTGCATCTTTATCAAAACAGCAGGGAACTACCAAGCCGTCCCAAGTAATTACATTGGCATGATGCATTTTCCAACAGCGATTGGCCATTTTGTTTTTGGCATAATACAATCCGTCTTCTTTTTTAAAATATCTGCTAAACTTATCAATGGTTGGAATCAATTGATTGGGGTCGGTAGGGTAATCGTATACTTGTGCCGTTTTAAAGCGCACTTCTTCAATACCAATTTCGGCAGCTAGTTGTTGAATCGCTTCAATTTGGTGTTCGTTTGGTTTCACCACTAAAAACTGAAAAAACACAAAAGGTTTTTTGCTATTGAGTTGCTTTTTCCAGTGAACAATTTGTTTTGCACCTTCAATTACTTTTTCCAAATTTCCGCCTACGCGATATTGCTGATACACATCTTGCGTGGTACCATCAATAGAAATAATTAATCGATCTAAACCACTTTCTACGGTTTTGCGTGCATTTTCACTGGTTAAATAATGCGCATTTGTAGATGTTGCTGTATAGATGCCCTTATCACCTGCATATTTAACCATATCCAAGAAAGCAGGATTTAAATAG
>JBJOQA010000334.1:0-4381 GCA_046050225.1 Bacteroidota bacterium
AAGTTTAGAAAGAAAGACGTTGCTCCCCAAATTTTTATTAAAGTTCATTCAAACGAAACGCATTGGATTTTTGAAGTAAAAGATAATGGCATCGGCATCGATCCCAAGTATCATCATAAAATATTTAATATTTTCGAGCGTTTACATACCCGCGATGAATATCAAGGTTCGGGCATTGGTTTATCCCATTGCGCCAGAGTTGCAGCACTTCATCAAGGTAAAATTTGGATTGAATCTTCTTTAGGAGCGGGCTCAACCTTTATCTTTAGTATTGCTCATGAACAAATTGCTGAATAATATGTTTGAAAATTTCAACTGCATACTGTGCAGGCAACCTAAAAAAAATAACCTACGTTTCTTCACCTGCAAACCCTTATAACAATTTCGGATCTACACCATATTGTCCAAGGCTGTATTCAAGCAGACAGGGCAAGCCAGCAAAAGTTATATCAACTTTTTTATGGCTTTGCTATGGGTATTTGTATGCGATATTGTAAAGGAAAAGAAGAAGCAATTGAAGTGGTAAATGACGGATTTTTAAAGATTTATAAAGAATTACCCAATTTCACCCCACGTCATCAACAATTTGAAGCTTCTTTTAAAGGCTGGGTAAAAACGATAATGGTAAACACCAGCATTGACCATTATCGAAAAAACAAAAAACATGCAGTGGTTTCGGGTATGGAAGATAGCAACACGCACCAACTAACCATAGAAGCCGAAGACGCAATACACAAATTATCATTTGAAGAGATTATACATACCATTCAGCGATTATCCCCTGTTTACAGAACTATTTTTAATCTTTTTGTAGTTGAAGGATATAAGCATGAAGAAATTGCCCAATTACTGGGCATAACTGTTGGAACATCAAAATCAAACCTATCAAAAGCAAAAGCAAATATGCAAAAAATGCTGCGAGAGGCAAGTAAAAATTATGAACAGAAAGCCGTTGGATAGCATTGATAATTTGATCAGGCACGCTGCTGATCAATACCAGCCCGCTTATGACGAAGCGGCTTGGCAATTAATGCAACAAAAACTCGATCAAAAAGAAAGCAAAAAAAGAAAACCATTCTTTATTTGGTTTGCTATCTTATTGGTTGCTTCTTTAGCAATTACCTATTACAGCTTCCATTCACAAACATCAGTTAATAATGGCACTATTGCCAACAATGAAAATACCATCAACAGCAATTCTTCAAAATTCAATATTGAATCACCCCCAATTTCCACAAGCCCCAATAATCACGCTATAACAACAATCGGTTCAAATAAACAACCTGCGCCTATAAATGCAGCAATAAACAAAGTGGTGCAAGATAAAAAGCAACAAATTAACCATAAAAACATTGAACCAGTATCGAGCAATAATACTGCTTCAAATTATGAGCAATCAACAGATTTTTCTTCATCCGGCTTTTCAACAAAATACAAAAAAAATAGACCGACAAGGTCCGCAAAAGGGAAGGCAAAAGTGAATATTGAACCCGCTATTTCGGATGAAAACAATGAAACAGCCAGCACCAATACTTTAAAAAATGTAAACGCTACTGAAACAATAGAAAACCCTAGAGAAATTACTGCCACCAAAATTCAATCAACACCAGACAGTAATCAACAAAAATTAGTGGCGTCCAACCTTCCATCGGAAGAAAATACAAAAACCAAGGCAACAACTAAAAAATCATCAACAATCACGGCACCTAAACAAATATATATTGGCTTAGCATTTGGCACAGAAGGTGCGGCAACGAAATTTTCCGGCTTACAATCGCCGCTAACGCTTCGCTGGGGCCTTCAATTAGGCTATCGTTTGAATAAACATTTTAGTTTGCAGGCAGGTTATTTTTACAACACAAAAAAATATACAGGAACCGGTAAGGACTATAATTTTGCACCGGGTAGTTACTTAGGCGCTGTTAATGTAACCAAAGTAGATGCCGAATGTAAAATGATTGAAATTCCAATCAGTTTACGTTATCAGGCAAAGTTCAACAAACAAATTCAGTGGTATCTTCAAACCGGCATTTCTTCTTATATCCTAAATCAAGAAGATTATGAATATCATTATTACCGTTATAATAATCCCCAGGTTAAAACATCTTATTATACCGGCAATAAACATGCAGTTTCACAATTAACATTTGGCGGTGGTTTAGAACGCAACTTTACGTCCAAAATTTCTTTAATTGCAGAAATTTATAGTAATGTTCCTTTAAAAGGTATGGGCGCCGGTAGTGTTAAAATTTACAATACCGGCTTTATAACCGGCATTAGATATTACCCATTTGCTCCACAAAGCAAATAAATTTAGATTTGCTGCATGTATCATTTTAAACATGCATCAGCGGCGGATACTGATGTAATCCGCCATATATTTCAAGAAAGCATTTTAAGTATCCCTTCCCATTACTATACTGCATCCCAATTATTGCAATGGGCAGCAGTATTCAATAATACCGCCTATTGGCAGCAACTACTTGAAACGCAAACGTGCATTTTATGCTTACAAAATACTACCCCTATCGGCTATATAACCCTTGCTAAAAACGGATTTATAGACCACCTTTATGTTACCGCATTGTTTCAACGAAAAGGCTTAGGAACAGCCTTAATACAACAAGTAGAAGCTTATGCAAAAACCAAATCAATTCAGCTATTGGAAACAGATGCAAGTTTGATTGCAACACCTTTGTTTAAAAAAATGGGTTACCAATTGGTGAGAGAATATGAGAAGCATTTTAATGGAGAAGTTTATACCAACAGTATTTTAAAGAAGCAAATAACTTGAAAGTTAGGCGATAAAAAAAGCGCTTTAATTTTTCAATTAAAGCGCTTTTGGTGATCCCGCTGGGACTCGAACCCAGGGCCCATACATTAAAAGTGTATTGCTCTACCAACTGAGCTACGGAATCATCTAACCTCATCTAATGGTAAACCATTGTTTGAAATTGGAGTGCAAAAATAGGGGAATTCATCATTCGCTCCAAAAGAATTTGAAAAAGTTTTTTCTATTTCTACAATTTTCTTTGAATTAATAGCTAAACAGGCCAATAGTGGCTTATTTTTGCGTATATTTTCAAGTATGAAAGAGTTTTTTAACAATAAGGTTGTCGCTATCACCGGCGGAAGTGATGGTATTGGTAAAGCGCTGATTGATTTACTGATTCCCATGGGAGCAAAAATTGCTACTTGCGGCAGAAATCAAGACAAACTATATAATCTACAAGTTCAATATAGCAATCACTTATTGCATACAATTGTTGCAGATGTTAGTAGATATGAAGACTGCAGAAATTTTATTGAAAGCACAATCAATACTTTTGGTGGGATTGACATATTAATTAATAATGCGGGCGTTTCTATGCGTGCCACCATGCAAGAGGCACAGGTAGATGTAATTAGAAAAGTAATGGATACCAATTTTTTTGGAACTGTTAACTGCACCAAACTTGCATTAAACTCTATCATTGAAAGAAAGGGTACAATTGTTGGTGTTTCTTCTATTGCCGGCTATCGTGGTTTACCGGGCAGAAGTGGCTACTCGGCATCTAAATTTGCCGTAAACGGATGGCTAGAATCATTAAGAACGGAACTTTTAGAATCGGGCACCAATGTAATGTGGGTATGCCCGGGCTTTACCACTAGCAATATTCGTAATGTAGCATTAGACAGTGCAGGACAAAGCACCGGAGAAAGCAAAATGGATGAACAAAATATGATGCCTACCATTGATTGCGCAAATCATATCTTAACCGCTATCGCAAAAAGAAAGCGAACCTTAGTGCTTACTTTTACCGGAAAAAGAACGGTATGGCTTAATCGCTTATTTCCATCACTTGCCGACAAAATGGTACGCAAATTTTTCTATAAAAATGGACAATTAGCAAAATAACCAACACCACTTCTATAACTTTACTTAAATAATTATTTGCATTCATATGCCGCTGCTTACCATTACGTCTGATATCGGCCAACAAGACTTTTTGGTAGGTGCCGTAAAAGGGCAATTATTACAAAATTGCGCTACCTATAATTTCATCGACATCACCCACCAATTGTCGCCGTTTAATTTTCCGCAAGCAGCTTATGTTTGCCGAAATGCCATTCGTAATTTTCCCAAAGGAACCTTTCACTTAATTTTAGTGAACACTTTTGATGAAAAGCCCGAACATATGTTATTGGCGCATCATAACGGGCATTATATCGGGTGTGCCGACAATGGATTACTTACCATGATATTAGAGGAGTTACCCCAAAAAGTAGTGGGATTGCATTTGGAAAAAACACAACAAAAGAATATCCTGTATTGCACTAGTGTTTTTTCAAAAGCATTTGCTGAATTACAAAATGGTTTACCCATAGAACAGGTTGGCGA
>JBJOQA010000335.1:0-3847 GCA_046050225.1 Bacteroidota bacterium
CTTGTGCCGCCTTCAATGAATACCCACCACCTCCACAAATACCGAGTAAAGCAAGCTTTGCGGTATCAACACCTTTATATTTAGAAATATAATCAGCCATTGCATAGATATCATCTATCCGATTTGCTGGTTTATCAACAACTCTAGGTGTGCCCCCGCTACCACCTTGGTATGCTGCATCCGCTGTAATTGTTATATAGCCTTGTTCTGCCAATCGTTGCGCATATAAACCAGATACCTGTTCTTTCACGCCTCCATTAGGATGTGCAATAATTATGGTAGGATACTTTTTTAGTGAATCATAGTTTGGCGGTGTGTAAACATTGGCTACTATAGCAATGCCTTTAATACTATAAGTAACAGGATTAATATTTACTTTCCCTTTTACGTTTTCTGTAATTGCTCCACCATATACTAATCCAAATGGATTTTGCATGCTATCTTTTTTTTCTTGTATTTGTGCTATAGAATTCATCATAATTACTGTCGCTAATGTTGTTATTATCAATTTTTTCATTTTCATGTTTTTTAATTCGGTTGTCTGTTTTTAATTACTTGCTCCAATACTTTTTGAGCAGATTTTGATTTCTTTTTGCCAGCTGTAGTTTTAATAATTTTTACAAATTCGTTTAATTGGTGGGGTGTAATACCAACATTTAATGAAATTCCAAAATGGCTTTGCAGCATTGGATCGGCATTACCAATGGTGGCTATAACAGAAATTGTTACTAATTCCCGTTGTGTATAGGTCAATATATCTCTTTCAAAAATATCCGCAAACAAATGTTCTTTTAAAAAAGTATCTATTACTGGTGCAAAAGCCGAATAGCCTGATAGTGTATTTGGTTGCGGAATTTTGGTCAGTTCGCCTAAAATCTTTTTTCCTCTTTCGTATTTATTTTTTTCTGTATTAATAACTGATGTGGCCTTACCTGTAGAGTCTGTAATACCTTTCGCAACTCTATCTTTCAACACTTCCATGAAAGTTTGCAAACCTCGAATGCTTCGTGGAAAACCGCCATAGGCATACAAGTGAACCAATACTTCTTTTATTTCATTTATGGTAAGTCCTGAATCAAGCCCGATATTCAATTCTGTTTTTAATTTAACTAAATCGCCTTGGGCTGTAATAGATGAAATACTGATAATGCTTTTCTCTTTGGCAGATAAACTGATATTGGTTGCATCTATTTGCTGTGCCGCTGCATTGGTTAAAAAAATTGACAAACAAAAAACTATTATTGTAATTGTATAAATTTTAAACAATTTCATATCATTCTTTTTTTGAAAATTAGTTATCTAGCCCTTTTTCTTTTAACCATTTGCTCATTAAATCAGCTATTTCAAGATTGTTTAAATCTGAGAATGGGAAATGCGTATTACCCTTAATACCTATTGTAGGCAAATGAACCACTGTAACATCTCCACCATATTTGTTTATGGCATCTCTCCATAACCTTGCCATTGCCAGTCGTACCCGCCAGCCATCTGCACCCGGATTATCTGAAGGTTGTTCAGGAATATTATCGCCATAATAAATGATGATGGGGATTTTTGTAAGCTTTATAAAATCTGTCATAGGTACTGCAGAAGCTGTTAGTGCCCCGCTTGAGCTTTGCATTGGCAGCGGAACTTCACCTTCAGGAAATAAGAAGCCGCTTCCGGGTTCATAAGAAACAATTGCTTTTACGTTTTGATTTTTAATAGCAGTGAGCCAACCCATTCCACCGGAGTGGGAATGTGAAACAAGAATCGCCGGGCCAATCTTTGTAAACAATGCTGATGCTGCATCAGTTGTTACATTGATATCTATCGGGCCAATATTGGGTACCATCTGACGGAAATACTGATTCAGGGTATTGGTATCTTTTGCAAATTGAACACCGTCAAAATAATCAGGCCATACGCCAACCCTGAATGTACCAAACCACATTTGCTCATCAGGGGTTGGGTTAATTGTTGCCTGTACCGTACTTCTGCTAGCATTGCCCCTTCGCGGTTGATCAATGAGATAAACGCTATAATTATGCCTCAGGAAAATATTATTAAATCCTTCACGGCCATCGGGTGTTGTCATCCATGTTTTTGAAAATTGCCCGATACCATGCCAGAATACCAATGGCAATTTTTTTGCCTTATCTGGTATTTGGTAAGTAATGTATGCATGGTCGCCGTGAAAAGTTTGCCCTTCCGGTGTTCTTTTTAGGTTGTTGTAAGTGCCATCATTTTTTATTATTGTGCCACCTACCGCAAAACTGCCTTGGTCTTTTATCTGCAACAAACCTCTTTTGCTGGTAGAACAAGAAGTAACAAATACCATAACAGTAATTATTAAATTCAGTAAGATGATATTTCTTTTCATTGACGTGTATAATTTATTCTTGTAATTAAATGCCTCGTGATTGAATACGACCTCTGTTTTTCATTGCTTTTTCTACTACATCTAGTCTAGCTTTTCGGGGGTCAGGCTTACTCATTACCTTACCGTCTAATTCTACATCCAGTATTTCTTGCTGTTGATTGTTGTAAAGCGGCCAATTGGGCAGGCCTGCTCCATTTGGATTACCTGTTTTAGCGAAGTTGACCCAATAACTGTTCATTATTCTTGCAAGTTCTTTTTCATCGTTAGTAGCTTCGCCGGGTTGCCCCCAACGGGCATTTAATGTGTTGAATACAAAAGACACTTCTGATCCATGGCCTGCTCCATAAGGAGAACGCTGTTGAGCAGCGGCAGGTACATAACCAAACTGATACATATAAGCAGGTGCGCCTTTTGCTATAAATGCTTTGGCAGTCATTCGGGCCGGCTCACCCCATACCCAATCAGTATTAAATTTTGTAATTATTTCATTGAAACTTTTATTTCCACTTTCATCATAAGCGGATTTTGCTTCTGTTTCCAATTCTCCAAATAAAGCAAATAATTCTTCTTTGGTTTTACTGTTACTTACAAATGCACCGCTAATTTCGGCACTGCAGTTTCCAATTATTATTGGGATTTTTGGTTGCCTACCGGCCATATATGCAGTTTCAGAAGTTTCTACAACCAGTTTCCCATCTAGTATAGGCCCTGCGTAAATTCGTAACCCACTTTTTCCATCATTTTCTTGCCCGCCATCTACTATTTCAATGGTGCTTAAAGCTCTAAGTTGAGCCAAAGCCGCAGCATCAGTGCCTTCAATACTATGTTTTTTTGCAAAATTTATCCCGATTGTTTCTGCAGATACATTATAAAAAACATCCCCATTTTCTTTGCTTATCGGCCTGCCTGTCAATACTCCATCTCTGCCTCCACTTGATTCACCAATTGCTTTATGAAATAGCCCTTTTGCTGATGGAATCGTTAATAAGGAATGAACAGAGACGCCACCTGCAGAGAAACCGAAGATGGTAACATTATTTGGGTCACCTCCGAAAGCAGCAATATTTTTCTGTATCCATTGCAAAGCTGCTATCTGGTCCATATAGCCGTAATTGCCTTTAGGTTCATTAGGAAATTCTTTGCTCAATGCAGGATGAGCAAAAAAGCCTAACCTTCCTAAACGATAATTGATAGTAACCAAAAGAACTCCTTGTTTGGCAAATTCATTTCCAAAATTTTGAGGACTTGAACCGCTTCCACCTGTAAACCCTCCCCATGTATCCATACCATTACAGGTAACTTTAATTTTGTGGTACTATTGACCGGTGTCCATACATTAAGATAGAGACAATCTTCTGAAGAACCATCAGAGATGGTTCCCGGTTTAGCTCCCCAGCCTGCTTGAGCACAGTCTGAACCAAACTTGCTGGCATCACGTTCACCAGTCCAGTTTTTTACGGGTTGTGGTGGCCGCCATCTATATTC
>JBJOQA010000336.1:0-12969 GCA_046050225.1 Bacteroidota bacterium
ACAATCGTCACCATCAAACCAAAAGCACAATACCATTCCATATACTTAGGCGCGCCAGAAGCCGACCCTTGCTCAATCATATCAAAATCTAATAATAAATTTAAAGACGCTATAACTACTACTGCCAAGGAAATACCAATTCCTAACAAAGATCCTTCATGCATAAACGGCGTATCTATACCAAACATGCGAACCACCATCGTAATCAAATAAAATATTGCCACACCCGCGGTTGCCATAAAAATAATTGAACGCAACTTGTCTGTAACCTTGATAATGCCGCGGCTATACAATAAATACATCGCTATAGCAACACCAAATGTTAACCCTACCGCATTTATTACAATATTGGGAGCAACATTGGCAAATGCAAAGTTATACATCGCCGAAATAGCGCCTAAAAACAAGCCTTCAAATAAAGCGTAGGCCGGTGCTAGATATGGCGACCATTCTTTTTTGAACATTATGACCAACGCTACAATTAAACCGCCTATTAAACCAGTCCAAACCAAAGGTGTTACATTTCCACCTTCAGCAAACTCTTTCCATGAATAATAAGCAGAACCTAAAATCATTAAAGTCATAAAACCAAACTTGTTCAATGTGCCTTTTACGGTCATTGATTCTGCATAATCAACAGTTTGAAATGATTGGAAAGCCTTTTCTCCCAATGTTGGATTTCCGGATTTAAATAATGCCATAATTTCTATTTTTTGTTAAATATAGTTTTTTGTTAATCGACAAAACTGATTTAGCTGTTAAATTAACTGAATACCTTAAAATAAACAAGTTCTTATGAATCAATTATCATTCTAAGATTTGTTATTCTATCAATTTGCCGATTCCATATAAGCTTCAATTGGCTCGCAGGTGCACACCAAATTTCTATCACCATGCGTATTATTCACTCTACTTACACTTGGCCAAAATTTGTTGGCAGCCACATATGGCAATGGAAACGCTGCTTTTTCTCTGGTATAAGGTTGTTGCCAATCAGAGCTTAAAACAACTTGTTGCGTATGCGGTGCATTTTTTAGTACGTTTTGCTTTTTGTCGGCCTTACCCTCCTCAATTTCCTTGATTTCGTGATAGATGCTAATTAAAGCATCACAAAAACGGTCTAACTCTGCTTTATCCTCACTTTCTGTAGGCTCTATCATCAATGTGCCGGCAACAGGAAAAGATAAGGTGGGTGCATGAAAACCATAATCCATCAAGCGTTTCGCAACATCCTCTGCTTCAATACCAGCACTGGTTTTAAAAGGACGTAAATCTACAATAAACTCATGTGCTGCCGTACCATTTTTACCGGTGTACAAAATCTTGTAATACTGTTCCAGTCTGGCTTTCATGTAATTCGCATTCAAAATAGCATAGGCCGTAGCTTTACGTAAACCTGATGGCCCTAATAACTTGATATAAGCATAACTAATTAACAAAATACTCGCGCTTCCATATGGCGCAGCACTTACCGCATGCGTTAATTCAGGCTCCTCTGTCCAATGCAAATGCCCCGGTAAAAACGGAACCAAATGCGCCGCAACACAAATAGGACCAACACCCGGCCCGCCGCCGCCATGCGGAATGGCAAATGTTTTATGCAAATTCAAATGGCATACATCCGCACCAATAAGCCCCGGACTGGTAAGTCCAACTTGTGCATTCATGTTTGCCCCATCCATATAAACCAATCCACCGTTTTGATGAATAATTGAACAAATTTCTCTGATACTTTCTTCAAACACCCCATGCGTAGATGGATAGGTAACCATTAATGCCGACAAAACAGCCGCATTGGCGATAGCTTTTTCTTTCAAGTCTGCCACATCAATATTGCCATTTTCATCACATTTAGTTACAATTACTTTCATTCCCGCCATTACTGCGCTTGCAGGATTAGTCCCATGTGCCGAAATCGGAATCAATACCACGTTACGATGTGCCTCTCCCCTTGATTCATGATATCTACGTATCGCCAACAAACCTGCATATTCGCCTTGCGCCCCACTATTGGGTTGCAAGGAAGTTGCAGCAAAGCCGGTTATTTCAGATAAATAGGTTTCTAATTCAAAAATGATTTTTTCATACCCCTTGGTTTGATTTGCCGGTGCAAAAGGATGAATTTTACTAAAAGAAGGCCAACTCACAGGAATCAATTCTGTAGCGGCATTCAACTTCATGGTGCAACTTCCCAAACTAATCATGGAGGTATTTAAACTCAAATCCTTACTTTCCAATTGTTTTAAATAACGCATCATTTTACTTTCGCTATGATAGCTATTAAAAACCGGATGCGTTAAAAAAGAACTCGTTCGGGTTAAAGCTGATGGAATATTTTCCAATGTTGCATCGGCATCAAATCCTGCCACCGCTGTTTGAATATTTCTTGAACGCGCAAAAATGTGCAGTATATTCAAAATGTCTTTTTGTGTAGTGGTTTCGTCTATGGCAATCCCAACATGATGGTCATCGAAATAATAAAAATTAACCATTTGCGATTCTGCCTCAGTGCGAAGCACTTCTACATCTTTAACTTTTATCTTAAGCGTATCAAAATAACCGGTATTTACATTTTCATAACCTTGCTCTTTTAATTCTGTTGCCAAGGTTAGGGTTAACAAACTAATACGCTTTGCAATATTTTTTAAGCCGGCAGGCCCATGATAAACCGCATACATCGCGGCCATATTGCTTAACAAGGCTTGCGCTGTACAAATATTACTGGTAGCTTTTTCTCTTCTAATATGCTGTTCACGCGTTTGCAAAGCCATCCGCAAACAACGCTTTCCTTGTGCATCAATACTAACCCCAATAATTCGGCCCGGAATAATTCTTTTAAACGCTTCTTTTGTTGCAAAAAATGCTGCGTGCGGACCGCCAAAACCCAATGGAACACCTAATCTTTGCGAAGAACCAATTGCCACATCGGCACCTAATTCTCCGGGAGGAGTTAAAAGTGTTAAGGCCAATAAATCTGTAGCCATAATCACTTGTGCATTTACAGTATGGGCCTTTTGAATGAAATTTTTAAAATCATTCACTTGACCGTTACAATCAGGATACTGCACAATTGCACCAAAAAAAGATTCATCCATCACAAAATCGGCAAAATTGCCCTCAACCAATTCAATCCCAATAGGTGCTGAGCGTGTTGCTAGTACATCTTTAGTTTGTGAATAGATATTTTCATCTATAAAAAAGCGAGGAGCCTCAATTTGATCTTGCTCTTTGTTTTTGTAATTAAATAACATCGCCATCGCTTCAGCTGCTGCTGTAGCCTCATCTAATAAACTTGCATTTGCTATAGGAAGCGCGGTTAAATCGCTCACCATAGTTTGAAAATTCAATAAGCTTTCCAGTCTTCCTTGCGAAATTTCTGCCTGATAAGGCGTATACTGGGTATACCATCCCGGATTTTCAAATACATTTCTTAATATAACGCTCGGTGTAATGGTATCATAATAACCCTGACCGATATAGTTTTTGAAAATTTTGTTTTTTGCCGCAACCTGACGCAACTCCGATAAATATTCGTATTCACTTATTGCAGCCGGTAAATCCATATCTCCTTTAATCCGAATAGAATCGGGGATGGTTTTGGCAATTAACTCTTCCAAGTTTGCAACGCCGGTTGCGCGAAGCATTTCAGCGGTTTCAACAACGTCAGGCCCAATATGACGGCCTGCGAATTCATTTTGCTGTAATTCAAAAAGGTTCATAAAAGCAAAGGTGTTTGTGTGTACCAAGATAATTTTCAACAGGTACGAAACCGATATCCGTTCAGATAGGGGAATGTAAATGCTGACAAGACGCTGCAAAATTAAGCATACAAAACAAGATAAACCGCTACAATATTTGTTACTTTATGATTATAATTCAAAACATTCCACCCAATCGAACCTTAATATGCAAGAAGAACTGTTTACCAACTGGGAAAAAAAATCGGCCGAAAAGCAAAAACAATATAAATCCTACCTCCAAAGAGCCAATAAAAATAAAGTTCTGAAAGCCCTACCCGACTTACATGAAGCCGCATTTGAAAAAGTAGATTGCCTTACCTGCGGAAATTGTTGTAAAGGCTATTCGCCAAGATTTAAAACACCCGACATTAAACGTATAGCTAAATATCTTAAAATGAAGGATGGAGACTTAATTAACGAATATTTGCGGGTGGATGAAGATGGCGACTATGTAATGAGAAAAGCGCCTTGTTCTTTTTTGGGAGAAGATAACTATTGCAGCATTTATGACGTACGCCCATCTGATTGCCAGCGCTTTCCCTATACGGATGAAGATGTAATTGTAAGAAGGCAGCCGCTTACACTTAAAAATTCAACATTTTGCCCGGCCGTATATTATGTTTTAGAAAAACTATTGGAAGTAGGCGTATAACAAAAACTGCCTAAAAATAAAACTGCCCGCTGAAAACAGCGGGCAGTGGTTTTATATCTAATCACAGTTGCTTACAACTTCGTGGTTTTAAAGAATGCTCTATTAGCAGTTCCTGCACCATCATCCATACCAAAATTCAAATAAATCTTGTAGTTACCTCCGGTAGACGGACCAGGGAAATTGTCGCCTAAATTATACCCAAAATAACCACCGGCAGATAAACCGCTTAAGGTATTATTTGGAACGGCGTATTTATTACCCCAATCACCATTTACTGGCAATACCAAATATTCACCTGCTGCACTTAATGCAACAGTTAATTCAAATTCAACTGAATTCAAACGTGTAAACTGTTGTGATGGTGTTGGAACCGGATTGTTCCATCCTCCCGGTGTTGCACTACCTACCAAGAAAAGATTGGTTGGTAATGATGGACCATTATAAGGTGTAACGGTAAATTTACCGGTTTGGAAGTTTACCAAAATTTTGTACATGCCTGCAGCTGATGGGCCAGGGAAGTTATCGGATAAGTTAAATCCAAAATCACCACCTGCATTTAATCCTGCAATCGTATTATTTGCAACTGAAAACTTATTGCTCCAATCGCCATTTGCAGGCAACATCAAATATTCAGAAGAACCGTTTAATTGAAATACACCAACATAGGTAACAGAGTCGATTTTACCAAACTCTTGAGAAGGAGTTGGAACAGGATTGTTCCATCCGCCTTGCGTTGCACTACCAACCAAGAATAAACGACCGGTTACCGGAGGCGCTACTTTTGGAGGAACTACATAAGTTTTGAAATTAATCTTAACAATGTTAGAGATTTTTTGATCATTATTGTTGGCATAAGATGCAACAATACGAACATCCAAATCATAAGCACGGTTAAATGCATAACCCCAGCTAATTAAGGTATTATTCAATTCCTTTGCCGTAAAGCTAGCGTTACGGGTTGTATAAATTGTTTTTGTAATTGCTTTACTAAAATTGCGTGTGGTAGAGTCAATTTGAATAACATATTTATAGTTTGCACTATCTGTTGCAAAACTAGGATCTGTCCAAGATAAACTCAATACTGCATTATTAGAATCAGCAGGCAATGGCGCAATGGCTGCATTTGCAACCGTCAAAGTTGGCGCCGAACCCGTAGTGTAATAAGGCAAATCGTCTACCTTATCACAGGCTGCCAGCATGGTAACTGCTGCCAAGGCCGGAAGAATTAATTTTGAAAAATATTTCATACGAAGTTTTTTTATTGTTGTTGAATGACGCGAATGTTTCGGCAAGCGAACATTACAGTTTTGTCAATTTGAATTTACCTTGTTGGAAATTTACTTCAATTTTATAGTTTCCACCTACAGCAGGAGAAACCATATCTCCACCACCTGGTCTAAATTCATCACCATCAGGATTATTAGAATTGTTGCCACCTAAACATCCGTATTTCGCATCCCAACTACCATTCACCGGTAAGAACAAATAAGAATTACTTGCAGACAGGTTTAATGTTAAGGTATAAAGCGTAGAATTTACTTGGGTAAACTCTTGCGCCGGTGTAGGAACCGGATTGTTCCAACCACCCGGCGTTGCAGCGCCTACCATAAATAAACGTCCGGAAGCCGGAGGAGTTACCTTTGGAGGAATTGCAAAAGGAACAACTGCAAAACTCAAGGTATTAGATACGAGTACAGTTGGATTGCTTCCTGCAATACTTGCTTTTACACGTACTTCCAAGTTATGCGACATTCCTGGAGCTAATTCCAATTGATTTAATAAATAATCATTGAAATCACCTTGAGTAAACGTGCGACTTAAATCACCCGAAATACTCAATTGTTTTTTCTTTGGATTGGTAAAATTAGCACCCATTGTGTCTAATTCCCAAGTGTAAGTAACATTTTGAGAATTTACGCCGGTAGTGAACTTGTAATTAGGATTTGTCCAGTTGAAGGTAATCGCCTCCAAACCTCTATTCACATAACTTAAAGGAATAGTGGTGCTAAGCGAAGCACCCAAAACAGGTGCAGTTCCTCCTTCAAAAAACACTTTATTTTCATCCTTTTTACAGGAGATGAGGGCTGTAACCATCAGCAACGAACCCAACATGTATTTAAAAATTTGTTTCATATTTTCTTTTATTTATCGGTTGAATTAATAGCCGGGATTTTGAACAAGATTAGTATTCGCGTTCATATCCGCATTTGGAAGTGGATATAAATTTCTGTAAGATTGAACAGCCGAACCTGATGCAACACCTCCTTTCCAAGGCCACAAATAATCAGCAGTTGTAAAACGACCATAACGAACTAAGTCGGTTCTACGATGCCCTTCCCAATACAATTCACGTGCTCTTTCATCCAAGATGAAATCCAAGGTTAACTCAGATGAGTTGATATTACCGGTTGTATTGTTAAATGCACGCTCTCTTAATCTGTTAATATAAGTGGTAGCAGTAGCTAAGTCACCTGTAGTACCGCCTCTCTTAACAGCTTCAGCATAAATCAAATACATTTCACCTAAACGGAATAATGGAATATCGGTATCTGCGAAATTGTCGTTAGATCCCGGTGCACCTGCACTAGTTACATTTTTATACTTTGTAACGGCAAAACCATTGGTAAAGTCGGTTAAGTTGGCAATTTCTAAAGATTGACCTGATTGATAGAATTGCGCACGTTCGTCGCTAAATCCTGAATTATCCGGAAATTTATTTACCAACGCTTTCGTAGTACGTAAACCACCCCATCCGCCGTTAACACCTGAGTTAACTGCACTCATACTACCACCGATAGATGCATGTACCAAGAAGGTTGTTCCACCGTATCCTTGTGTTTTTGCACCATCGTAGTTAATTGAAAAGATAAACTCGTTGTTGTTGGTGTTATTATCAGCCAATGTTAGGTCGCGATAATTTGCAGCCAATGTATAACCGGTAACATCAATTACTTTTTTAGCATAAGTAATTGCATCGTTGTTACGTGCCGAACCGGTATAAACTTCAGCATTTAAATATAATCTGGCCAATAAAGCCCAAGCGGCTGCTTGATCTGCACGACCATACTCATTGGTACGTGGTGCAGCCAATTGGCTTTCAATAGCTTTTAATTCAGATTCTACATAGGTAAATAATTCAGCACGGGTGATTTGTTGAGGATTAGCACCGCCAATTTGGTCATTTTCTGTAACAAAAGGAGGGTTACCAAACAAATCCATCAATACCCAATATTGAAATGCACGTAAGAAACGAACTTCATTGCGATACTTTACAATTTCAGTTGCATCTGCACCGGAAATGCCGCGATCAGCCAATTTGGAATCGGTAGATTGACGCAAGAATTCATTTACCAAAGTAATTTGGTACAAAGATTTGTAATAACAACCGGTTAAAAACTGATTGGTAGAATTCCAGTTCATTGCATGAAAATCCTGAATACCGGGATCACCCCAAGCAATTACGGCTTCATCTGTACTTAACTCTTGTGCTTTCCAAAAAGTACGATAAAAATCAGAGTTCTGACCTTCATCACTTCCTGAGAAGAATACGTCAGCAGCTCCTGCAGGGCCACTGTTACCGGTCAATGCCATCGACCCGTAAATTTTAGCTAATGATTGTTTGTATCCTGCGGGCGTAGAGTAAACTACTTCCGAGGTCACATCATTTTGCGGATATAAATCCAGCTTTTTCGTGCAAGATGCTACTGTAACGCCCAAGGCCAGTGCAACCGCAGCTATATTGAAATAATGTTTTTTCATATCAAAAAATTTATGATTGGTTATTGATCAGCAAATTAAAAATCAAGATTTACACCCAGTACAAAAGTTCTTGGTCTTGGATAGAAATTATAATCGATACCACCACCAATTTCAGGATCAGCTCCTTTGTATTTTGTAATGATAAACGCATTTTGTACGCTGAAGTTTGCTCTGAGGTCAGCTTTATTATTGAAAGCTTTTCCAAAGTTGTATCCAATGTTGATATTATCACAACGAAGGAAGGATGCATTTTGTACAAAATAGTCAGAACGATAATAATCAGAACCGCTACCGGAGAAACCAGTTTCTAACAAATTAACCGATCCATTTGCCAAATAATTCAACGGATTCAAGATACCACGTGTAACACCGGTATTAGAATAGATATTGTTGTACATATAGTTACCTAAGCTAGCACGCATAATGAAACCTGCACTCCATTTTTTGTAATTCAAATTACCGGTGAAGCCCATGTAAACATCTGGGTTTGCGCTCTTATAACGATATAAATCACTTTCATTAATCACACCGTCGCGATTTAAATCTTCAAACAAATTGTCGATTGGCTTGCCATTTACATCATATACTTGTTTGAAAACATAGAATGCATTACGGCTATATCCAACAGAGTTGATTTGTACAGTTTGACCGGTACCACCTGCGATACCACCGGTTTTTTGACCCGGATAAGTTGGATCATCGGTAAAGGTCAATTTGGTGATTTCATTCTTGTTATAAGTAATGTTGAAGCCTAAATCTACACTTAAGTCTTTCTTGCGAATTACTTCTGCATTCAAACTTAATTCAACACCCTTATTTTCCATGTTACCTACGTTAGAGATAACAATCGGTGCAAAGTTGGTACCTGCAGATTGGTTCACGTTGTTCAACAAATCTTTGGTTTTTTTCAAGTAGAAATCTACCGATCCGTTTAAACGACCATTAAAGAAACCGAAATCCAAGGCAATATTGGTTGTTGCAGATTGCTCCCAACGTAATTTATTGTTGTAAGCAATCGGACGATACATATTGTAGAAGGTATTACCCAATTGATATTGCGCTGTATTATTACTTAATTCATAGTTAGCTAAATAAGAATAGTTACCGATACCGTCTTGTTGACCGGTAATACCGTAACCAATACGCAATTTCAAATCAGAAATCACTTTGCTATTACGCAAGAATGCTTCTTCTTTAATTTTCCAAGCAAACGCTTCTGAATGGTAGGTTAACCAACGGTTATCTGGATTCAATCTAGAAGAACCATCCGTACGAACATTCACGGTTAAAATATACTTATTCATTAAAGTATAGTTCAAGCGGCCGTAACCGGAAATCAAACGGTTTTGCGGGCGATCAGTTGCAAAATTTGGATCAGAATTTTTACGTTTTGTTCCATCAGCAAAATAATCGGCATAGTTATAGTTTTTATATAAATTATCATAGTAACCATAACCTGCAGTCATTTCTAAACGACTTTTCAATGATTTCAAATCTTTAGCATAAGCTAAATAGAACTCCATGAAAGTATTTTGAAACTCTTGCAAATAAGAATTGTTTACACCACCTTTAGTAACATCATTGATGTCTTTATCACGCATGTAAGCAGCTTTAACGCTATCATTTACAAATACGGTACCTGTACCGCGAGAGATATCATAACCTAAGTTTAAATTCGCTCTTAATTCTGGTAAAAAATGGAATTTGTAATCCAATTGTACATTACCAAAACTACGGTTCACATTACTTTTATCTTCACGCTCTAACAATAATGCTACTGGATTTGATGGAGACAATGCACGTAAACCGGTTGCAGAATTTGGATCTAACCATTCGTAATAACCACCAAAACGATTGCTATTAACACGAACCGGTTGTGTTGGATCAAATGTAACGGCAGCACCAATGGCACCTTCGTTTGCAAAATTTGATTTAGAGTTAGTTGCTTTAACGTTAACATCTACACGCAAATGATCATTCATAAAACGTGGACTCAAGTTTAAACCAACAGAATAACGTTTTAAATTACTCGTAAGCAAAACACCATTTTGATTTAAATAGCCTAATGATAAACGATAAGGCATATTTAATTTTCCGCTCAATCCTCCGGCAATACTTAAGTTGTTATCCGTACTAATTGCATTACGATAAATTTCATCCTGCCAATCTGTATTTGCTGTACCCATCATTGCTTTTTGAGCAGCATTACCATTTGCATTTACAAAAGCTCTGAATTGCTCGGTAGACAATACATCTACGCGACGAGCTACATTACCCACAGAAACTTGTGTGCTGAAATTAAATTTAGGCGTACCCTTTTTACCTTTTTTAGTAGTAATCAAGATTACACCGTTAGAAGCTCTAGAACCATAAATAGCAGAAGCTGACGCATCTTTTAAAATGGTAAAAGATTCAATATCATTTGGGTTAATCGTTGCCAGGATATTTGCCTGACCGGCGATACCACCACCGCTTAACTGAACACCATCCACAATAATTAATGGATCGTTACTTGCACTTAAAGAAGCGCCACCACGAATACGAATCGTACTACCTGCACCGGGAGCACCACCGTTTGATGTAATGCTAACACCCGGAACTTTACCTAAAATCAATTGCTCCGGTGTATTCACCACACCTTTTTGGAAATCTTTTGCAGAAATAGTTGTTGCGGCACCAGTAAGATCTTTCTTACGTGCTGTACCATAACCCACTACCACCACTTCATTCAATTGCTGATTGGTAGATACTAAACTTACCGAAATACTACCCTTTCCCGCAATGGCAACTTCTTGGCTGGTATAACCAACTGAAGTAAACACCAAAGCTGCAGCATTAGCCGGTACACTAATTTTAAATGTACCATCTGCCTGTGTTTGCGTGGCCACCTTCGTTCCCTTAGCGGCTACGGTTACACCTGCAACTGCCGACCCGTCTTTCGCGTCGGTCACTTTACCGGAAACACTTGTTTGCGCCATTGACGCAACAGATACCAGTGCGAATGCAATCGTTAGCACAATCGTTTCCGAAAATTTGCATAACAACTGTTGCATGATCCTTTTCATTTGCATAGTTTGTTTTTGGGGCGTTGAATGTGTTCAGCAGCGAGATGTATCAGGGAGGAGACCTGCGGCAAAGCATCGGTATTTCTCATTAGCAAACATCGGCGGCATTTCGTTCAACAACCATGAAAAAAATTGATTGTTATAATGTGTAATTTTTACACAATTGGTATTAAACGGTTGCAAGTTAGGCTCTTTTTTTAATATAAAATGTATTGTTAAAGTTTTTTTGGTCACCCAATTGTAAAAAACAAACAAAACACCTTAGCCTTCTAAACAACCTATCATTAGACAACACTTCCTTTTGAGGCGCTGCTTAATAAACTTAGTTTTTTATAAAAATATTTAGCATAAAAAATACAAAGCAAAATATTGACTATCAGTATTTTATGAAAACACGAACAACTAATCAGCCAATTGACTGACCAAACTCATCCGCCACATTTTCAATCGCTCAGTTAATTAAAATCTATTCCAACTTGCTTACGCTTTTTTCGCTCGAATTTTTCGTAGTTAAATTTGTACAATTTCCCCGGACGATGCGGAACATCCTGCTCCATCTCCTTCAAATCAATTAAATAATCCATCGAAAAAAATTTCTTCCTGAAATTTCTTCGATCCATCTTGATATCCAAAATTGCCTCGTATAAATTCTGTAAATCGCGCAGCGAAAACTTCTTGGGCAACAAATTGAATCCCAAAGGATGCTCTTGTACCCGCTTCTGCAAGGTTTTTATACTATAATCAAAAATTTCTTGGTGATCAAAAGCCAAATCCTTCACCGTTTTTACATCATGCCAATGCAATTCATTATCGAAAATATTCAACTTGTGATGCTGTACATTAATTAATGAACAATAACATACCGTTACCACCCTTCCCGCAGGATGTCGATTTACATTACCATATGTATGTATTTGCTCTAAATACACATCACTCAAACCCGTACGTTGTTTTAAAATTCGATAGGCTGCCGCATCCAAATCCTCGTTTGGAAAAACTAAATCTCCCAACAACGACCACCTACCCGCATACTTTCTAAAATCACTTCTAATCAATAGAACTTTTAACTTATTCTCATCAAAACCAAAAATCACACAGTCTACCGACAAGGCAATTTTATTAATGCTTTGCACCTCCGTTTGAATGGCAAGCAACGTTTTCTTTTGCTCTGGTTTTATTTGTTGTTCCATAACTAACAAAAATCGAGTGACTATTTTTTTACAAACTTAATGGAGATTCCTTTTCCGTTTTGTTCCAAACGCAAGATATATACGCCCGCAATTAAAGCCTTCAACTCACGCGACAAATCAAGCTGGTATTGACCTGCAACCTGCACGCCGGCTGGTATATGTTGCAATTTTTGACCCACCACGCTAAATAAACCCAAACTTACCGTTCCGCTACCCGGTACAATATAATCTAATATGGCCGCTTGATTTACCGGGTTTGGTGTCAACTTCATACCGAAACCATCTTCTATATTGGAAATGGTACTATTTCTGCTGCTGGTTGAAAAAGTTCCGGTTGCATAACTAGCCGCCAATGTATTGTTGCAATTCGCATTCACGCGCCATTCATAATCCGTTCCGGTAACTAACCCGGTTAAATTAAAAGTATTTGAAGTGCCCGCTTGTAATACACTATTCCAACTAGAAGCACCAATAGCACGATAATCTACCGAATACAGTACGCCACTAATGGTGGTCCAATTTAAAGTAGCAGCGGTTGTAGAAATATTCGTTACCTGCAAACC
>JBJOQA010000337.1:0-10261 GCA_046050225.1 Bacteroidota bacterium
GGGATGGTGATATGGTTATTCTCATCATGTAAAGAGGCAATCATTTTTGCCAAAATAGTAATCGGGTTTGCCACGGCCCCGCCATAAACGCCACTATGTAAATCACGATTTGGGCCGGTAACTTCTACTTCGATATAACTTAATCCGCGCACGCCAATGTCCATACTAGGGGTTTCTAAACTAATCATGGCGCTATCGCTAATCAATACTACATCTGCTTTTAGCAATTCTTTATGTGTTGCCACAAAAACGCCCAAGTTGGGTGAGCCAATTTCTTCTTCACCTTCAATACAAAATTTAATATTGGTTGGTAAACTATTGGTTTGCACCATGGTTTCCAATGCCTTCACGTGCATATATACCTGTCCTTTATCATCACAACTACCGCGGGCAAAAATTTTACCGTCGATAATTACCGGATCAAAGGGCCCACTCTTCCAAAGTTCTAAAGGTTCGGCAGGTTGCACATCATAGTGGCCGTAAACCAAAACGGTAGGTTTGGATGGATCGGTGATTTTTTCGCCATACACAATCGGATGACCTTCGGTAGAATAAATTTCTACCTTATCAGCACCGGCTTCCAACAAACGTTGTTTAAACGCTTCCGCACATTTCAGCATATCCTCTTTATGTTCACTTTTAGCGCTGATACTCGGGATACGGAGTAAGTCAAGCAATTCATTCAGAAACCGATCTTGGTTCTTTTCCTGATAATCTTTCCAGGCTTGCATAGCAATGTTATATTTAAATGATTGGATAAAATTGAGTTACAAAAGTAATCCTTTTGAGCAGAAACCTAGGGGAAGGTATTAAATGATTAATAGGGCAATTTTCTTAAAATCGTATCCTGCAAAATTCATCCTAACAAAGCATTAAATCAATCACCCACTTTATATTTCCTGATTCGCTAAATTTCTGTTAATCAAATAAATAGACAAAAATTGATTTGGCAGAACCAAATGCAACATTATATCTTTGTGCCAGATTGATTGCCAATTTATCAGCCTTTGCTTTAGTTGTTCCAAGTTTTGCGAATCTCTATTGCAGAGGCTGAGTCTATTTAGGGCAATAAAAAGCCGCCGAATAAAATCCGACGGCCCTTTTAAAAACTGTTTTTTTATTTCAATCGCGCAGCAACTGCATCCCAGTTTACCAAATTCCAAAACCCGGCAATATAATCGGCGCGTTTATTTTGATATTTCAAATAATAAGCATGCTCCCAAACATCTAAGGCTAATAGTGGTGTACCTGGTTTTTCGGCACCTGCCATTAAGGGATTATCTTGGTTTGGTGTAGAGCAAATGGCCAATGAACCATCTGCTTGCTGAATCAACCATGCCCAACCACTACCAAATCTAGCTTTAGCTGCATCTGAAAATTGTTGTTGAAAGTTTTCATACGAACCAAAGCTTTTTTGAATTGCTTTCTGCACTGCATCAGGAATGGCCGCTGTTGTTGAACCGGCCGGACGTAAACATTGCCAGAAAAACTCATGATTAAAATGCCCGCCACCATTGTTCCTCACTTTGGCAGAGTACTTTCCTATTTGTGCAAAAACGGCTTCTAAACTTTCAGTGGAAATATTCTCCGCCTTAACTGCATCATTCAAATTTTTACAATAGGCAGCCGCATGTCGCGAATAGTGAATTTCCATTGTTAATGCATCTATATGGGGCTCAAGTGCAGCATAGCTATAGGGTAATGGATTTTGTTTAAACTCAATCGCAGTATTACGCATTACCTTTTCGGCGAAAGCATTAGACACCAAATTACCTGCTATAACAGTTGCGATACCGGCTTTAGCCGATTGCGCCAGAAATTTTCTTCTGGAATTATTTTTCATACTCAGTAATTATTTTAGAAAATGAAATAGAAAAACTACAAACTTACACACCCATATCGGGCTCTTTAAAGTTAGCATTTTTTTTCAAGTCGTTAGCCGACTTTTTATTCAAGTTACGCCAGCCTTTAATTTGTAAAAACAGTCGGTGATAAAACTCTTTATTAAACAGTTGCGAATCATGCATGGCTTTATAGGTAAAGAATATACCCACCGGAATTAAAATAATGATGGACAACCACATACCAAAAGGCACTGAGGTAACGGCTTCTTTAGCAAATTTTTCACCAAAGATATTTAGCAAGTGAAACAACACAAAAAAGATCAAAGCCACCACCAATGGCATCCCCAAGCCTCCTTTACGAATGATGGATCCTAAAGGGGCTCCAATAAAGAACAATACTAAACAAGAAAGCGAGAGTGAATATTTTCTATGCCATTCAATTAAACTCAATCGGGTATCTAGTTTCTTTTTTTCTAATTCTACGCCGGTAAACTGAAACGTATTTCGCAAATTATTGGTGGTATTGATCGCGGCATCTAAAACCGAAAGGCGCGCCGAATCAGGTATTACCGACCAAAAGGCGGTATCTTTTTTAATTTTCGGAATTTGTTTCAATTTGCCATAAACCGAATCGGGCAACTGGTTATAGTGCATTTGATAATTTACCTCGCGATTTAATCTTCGAGCGAAGCTATCCGTTAATTTTTTCATTGAATCAATGCTTGCATCCAATTGACGCACGCTGAGCATCTTGGAATCATTTTTAAACGTAGTATCTGATGTTTTATTCATCTTTAAAGAAGACACATCAAACACTTTTTTATATTCCTTAAAACCCAAACGAATAAACTCTGTGCTCGAATCTCCCAAATTACCCCGTTCTTGATACCAGTAGCCATTTTCTAAAACAAACTCTAAAAATTTTTTGTCGGCGGATATTTGCATGATTCCTTTTTCGGCCACGATGCAATTATCTTGTAAAGAGCCTTGTTGCTCATAAATAACCACATTACGAATCGTTTTTTGATCGCGTTCTTTCTTGCCTACCTTGATAGAAAATCCGGGTATCACCGAAAAAAAAGTTCCTTCTTTTAAATCTAAAGCGGGCTTTTTAAACCGAATATCATAGTATATGGTTTTAAACTTTAGGTTGGCAAACGGAATAACATAATTGGCAAACAAAAAACTAACGATGCAGAGAAAGGCGCACACCCAAACCAAGGGACGCATAAATCGCAATAACGAAATGCCGGAAGATTTAATGGCCACCAATTCAAAACTCTCCCCCAAATTTCCAAAAGTCATGATGGAAGAAATAAGAATCGCTATGGGAAAAGCTAATATTAATAAGGAGGCAGAAGCATACCAAAGAAATTGACCAATCGTCCAAAAATCTAAATCCTTCCCTACTAAATCATCGATATACTTCCACAAGGTTTGCATCATCAGCACAAAAAATGCGATGAAAAATGTGGCAATAAAAGGCCCGATAAAGGCCCTTAATATCAATTTGTCTAATTTTTTAAACATATCATTTGATCCATAAACAATTAGCTGCCGCCTACGTTGTATCTTTCAACTCAAATGCATGCAACTTTGGCAAAAATAGCTTTTTCTGAGCAGGAACTTTTACTTGCGAATAATCGTGAATGGATTTTAACCAAACATTCCATTATCAGCAAGGTAGAACAGTTATTGGCAAACTTGATCACGCATCAACAACATACTTTTGCACCTATCCTGAACAATTGCACAAACCAGTCTCCCAATCCTAAAATTTCAAAAGGCGAAAAATATCAACTATTGCCTTATGTAATTTTAGACTATCCGCGCATATTCTCAACCACACAAACATTGGCCATTCGATGTATGTTTTGGTGGGGAAATTTCTACAGTATTTCGCTTCAACTTTCGGGCGATTTTCAACAAAATCATACCGAACATTTAATTAAAAACTTTGCGCTTTTACAGCAACATGATTTTTATATTTCTGTACATACAAGCCCCTGGGAACACGACTTTCTACCCCAACACACGATTTCTTTAAACAATTGGCAAATAAATGATTTTACGTTTTTTATTCAGCGTCATCCCTTTATTAAAATCACAAAAAAAATCCCATTGAAACAATGGGATGAGGTAACAATATTTTTTGAACAGCACTACGAAATACTGGTGAAAATCCTTACGAATTAAGCACCCAAACGATGTATCAAATCTTTTACTTGATACTCCCACAACTGTTGTTGATCTTTTACTTCTTTCTTGTCGGCAAAATCTTTAATAATCAAAATGGTTTGATTGGTTACTTCAGATTTATCGATACTAAATTCAAAATACTCGTCTTTAGGGGCATGTAACCAATGAAAACGGATATATTTATCTTCTTCACCTTCCAATATTTCGGCTTTTTCATCTGATCCATTCCAAGAAAAACTAAAGATATTATCTCGTTCATCCACTTTATCAGCAAACCATTCTTGCAAACCGGCAGGCGTACTCAAAAATTCATATAAAATCCTAGGGGAGCACCTAACCGGATATTCCACACTATATAACACTTTTTTACTCATCCACTTTAATTAAAAATTTCTTCAATAGTGCAATAATAACAAAATAAAAGTGTCAACAAAATATTTTCCGCATTATTTTCCCCCAACCCCACGTAAACAAATGTTAATTGCCCTGAGAAATAGGGATAAAGCACGAGGATTATTTTTTTTGCGGTGTTTCAGAAAAAGGATAACTTTCCAAAACGAGTTCTTTTTAACAAGTTATTAACTATAGGCACTTTCAAGAATCACCTCTTAAAGCAACGTTTTATGGGTATGCGACAACTTAAAATCACCAAGTCGATCACAAACCGTGAAAGCCAGAGCTTAGAAAAATACTTACAGGAGATAGGGAAGGTTGAATTAATTAATGCGGAAGAAGAAGTAAGATTGGCCGAACGCATCAAACAGGGCGACCAAAAAGCTTTGGAAAAACTCACCAAAGCCAATCTTCGTTTTGTGGTATCAGTTGCAAAACAATATCAAAATCAAGGTTTATCTCTACCCGATTTAATCAACGAAGGAAATTTAGGCCTCATAAAAGCCGCACATCGCTTTGATCACACCAAGGGATTTAAGTTTATCTCCTATGCCGTATGGTGGATTCGCCAAAGCATTTTACAATCATTAGCCGAGCAATCGCGTATTGTACGATTACCATTAAACAAAGTGGGTTTAACGAATAAAATTTCGCGGGCCTTTAGTCATTTGGAACAAGAATTTGAGCGAGAACCATCCGCAGAAGAAATTGCCATGTTTTTAGATGTTGACATTGAAGAAGTTACCGCCTCTCTAAACGCTTCGATTCGCCACATCAGCGTAGATCAACCCTTGGGAGATGGGGATGATGGCGGGTCGTTAATCGACATTATGTCGAACCCAAACGCCGAAGCTACCGATGATGCATTAGTATTTAAGGATTCATTAACTTTAGAGATCAATCGTACTTTAGACACTTTAACGGAGCGACAAAAAGACGTCATTCGCTTTTTTTATGGAATTGGCGTAGATCATGCCCTTAGTTTGGAGGATATTGGAGAACGTTATAACCTAACAAGGGAACGTGTTCGGCAGATAAAAGATAAGGCCATCAGTAAATTAAGAACTGTATCGCGCTGCCGCCACCTGCGCCCCTATTTGGGAGCCTGATTTTTCCTTACATTTGCGCACTTTTTCGTGCGTACCGATTAAGTAACCTCAACGGGGTGTATTGTACGCCTTGTTATTTTATTGCAAAACGGTTAACAACCCAATACATATGTTTAATTCATTAAGTGAAAAGCTCGAATCAGCGTTTAAGAATATTAAAGGCCAGGGCCGTATTTCGGAACTGAATATCGCCAATACGGTTAAAGATATTCGTCGCGCCCTTGTTGATGCGGATGTGAACTATAAAATTGCCAAAGAATTTACCGACAAAATCAAGGAGAAGGCCTTAGGCGAAAAGGTATTGACAGCGGTAAGTCCGGGACAATTAATGGTAAAAATTGTACAAGATGAGCTAACCGAATTAATGGGCGGTAAAGAAAGTGATTTTAATATCAGTGGAAATCCTGCCATTATTTTAATTGCCGGGTTACAAGGTAGTGGTAAAACCACTTTCAGTGGAAAATTGGCCAACTTCTTAAAAACCAAAAAAGGAAAATCTCCATTATTGGTGGCAGCAGACATTTATCGCCCTGCGGCGATTGACCAATTGGAAGTATTAGGCGGCCAAATTGGTGTGGATGTTTATAGCGAACGTGAAAATAAAGATGCGGTAAGTATTGCGCAGAATGCGATTAAAGAAGCGCGTGCAAAAAATAAGAATGTGGTTATCATTGATACTGCAGGTCGTTTAGCAGTTGACGAAGTAATGATGACCGAGGTGGCCAATGTTAAACAAGCGGTTTCGCCCCATGAAATTTTATTTGTGGTAGATAGCATGACGGGGCAAGATGCGGTAAATACGGCAGCGGCTTTTAATCAGCGCCTTGATTTTAGTGGTGTTGTATTAACCAAATTAGACGGTGACACCCGCGGTGGTGCGGCCTTATCTATCAAGTATACCGTAAATAAACCCATCAAATTTGCCAGCAGTGGCGAAAAGATGGAAACCTTGGATGTGTTTTATCCCGAAAGGATGGCACAGCGTATTTTAGGCATGGGTGATATTGTGAGCTTGGTAGAAAAAGCACAAGAACAATTTGATGCGGCCGAAGCGGCAAAATTGGAAAAGAAAATTCGCAAAAATCAGTTTGATTTTGAAGATTTTAAAACCCAATTACAGCAAATCAAAAAAATGGGTAACATTAAAGATTTGATTAGTATGATTCCGGGAGTAGGCAAACAAATTAAGGATGTAGATATTAATGATGATGCATTTAAGGGCATCGAAGCGATAATCAATTCGATGACTTTGGAAGAACGCCGTAATCCCGATATCATTAATCCATCACGTAAAACTCGTATTGCAAAAGGATCGGGCAAGGATATTGCCGAAGTGAACCAATTTTTAAAGCAATTTGAGCAAATGAAGAATATGATGAAAATGATGAATAAAATGCCCATGGGCAGAATGCCTTCCATGGGAAGAAGATAAACAAAGTAGAAGTTTGTTAAACAAAGCCCCGAATCCACAATTCGGGGCTTTGTTTGTCATAAACTTACCACCTTACAAAAGGAATACCTTTTTTGGTTAACTTTAGTGGTGCTTTGAGTTTATTAATCAATTGCCAATTTCTCAATGCATTCAATTCACAATCATCGGCAGCTATGCCAATATGGTAAACCTACGCGCCTTAATCATCTTTGGAATTTTTTCCCTCTCCATTGTTCCTCAAACAAAGGCACAAGATCAACTATACTATTTTGAAAGATATAGCACCAATGATGGTTTATCGCAGGGGCATGTGCAGGGCATTTTACAAGACAAGCATGGTTTTATGTGGTTTGCTACGGATGGGGGATTAAATCTATTTAATGGCTATGAATTTAGTATTTATCGCAACGACCCTTTAGACAAAAATACCATCAGTAACAATTTTGTTCATGATATTGTAGAAGATGAAACAGGCAATTTTTGGATTGCAACTGAAAGCGGTTTGGATTATTTAGACAAAACTAGAAACAAAATTACCCGTTATCAACCCGGCCACGAAATTTCGGCAAACGACCTGCTTATTGATCAATCAAAAAACATTTGGTTAGGTACCTCCTCCGGCTTGTATCGATTTGACATAAAAAACAAAAAATTCACTGCCTTTCAACACAACCCTACCTTACCCAATAGCCTGAGTGATAACTATATCTATAATATTATCGAAGACCAATTAGGCGACATCTGGATTGGCACAAAAAACGGCTTAAACCAGTTAAATCCAGCAAGTGGCAAAATCACTCAATTTAGACCAAATGCCAGTCAACCAGGCAGCATCATCGCCACTTGGATTAAAGCGCTCTATCAAGATGCAGCGGGAAATATTTGGATTGGTTCACAAGGCAAAGGCGTTGAATTTTATGATCGCAATCACAATCAGTTTATTCACTTTAGACATGACCCTAAAAATAAGAATAGCTTAGCCCATGATGATATTCTGAGTTTTTCGGAAGATCGTTTTGGAAGATTATGGATTGGTACAGAAAATGGCGGCATCAGTATTTATGATAAGGCAACGCAACAGTTCACTACGATTGTAAATGAACTTTCAGACCACCACAGTTTAAGCAGTAACTCTGTTTACAAAATTTATCGTGATACCGATGGCAATATGTGGGCAGGCACATGGGCGAATGGCGTGAATGTACACCCGGCAACACCTCCAAAATTTAGAAGTTATACAGCTATTCCGGGAAAAAACAGTTTAAATAATGCGGCTGCGCTATCTATCATTGAAGACAATAACGGCATTGTATGGATTGGAACAGATGGTGGTGGACTAAATAGGCTTGACCCGGCTACAAATTTATTTTCAAGCTATTCACATCATGATGAAGATCACCCTGATTTAAATAGCAAACATATAATTAGCGTTATTCAATTAAAAAACAACCAAATTGGCTTAGGCTATCACAGAGGGGGATTTGATTTATTCAATCCGCAAACAAAAACATTTAAACACCCGATTCGGTTAGCCAATATGGATGATATTACCGCTGAAATATCCGGCAATACCATGTTTGAAGACAAATTAGGCAATATTTGGATTGGCACCTGGGGAAACGGTGTTTGTAAATACAACCCAACGAATAATCAAATTATATACTATCGACAATTACCCAACAAGACACAACTCCCTAGCGACTTTATCAATTCTATAACGGAGGATAAAAATGGAAATATCTGGATTGGAACTACTGATGGACTTACAAAACTTAATCCTGTAACGAATAGTTTCCAAACCTTCAAACACCAACAAGATATAAGCACGAGTATTATACATAACCAAATATTGACCTTATATAGAGATAGCCAAAATCGTATCTGGATTGGTACAGCCGGGGGCCTTGAACTTTTTATTGAACGTACCGGCCATTTCATTCATTTTTCTACAGCAGATGGCTTACCGGATAATAATGTTACTGCCATTATAGAAGACAATAACAATCGACTTTGGCTTGGCACCGACAATGGCCTTTCTTGTTTTTTTGAAAAAGAATCCATCTTTCGCAATTTTAATATTACAGACGGACTACCGTCCAATGCCTTTAAATCTAACAGTGTTTTTAAAAACAAGGCTGGTTACATTTATTTTGGAACCGCAGAAGGTTTTTTAAAATTCCATCCAGATAGTTTACAGGACAACCGAAAAATTCCTCCTGTATATATCACTGGCTTTTCGTTATTTAATAAACTTCAATTACCGGGACAAAAAGAATCCATCTTAGATTCAAGTATTGAACATATAACCCAAATAAAATTAACACATAAACAATCGGTTATTACTTTTGAATTTACCGCACTCAATTATATCCAACCCAGTAAAAATCAGTTTTCGTATAAATTAGAAGGATTTGACCGAGATTGGATTTTTTGCGGCAATCGAAGAATGGTAACCTATACCAACCTGCCACCCGGCAAATACACATTTAGAGTTAAAGCTTCTAATAATGATGGTTTTTGGAACGAGGTAGGCACCCATATCGAATTAACAATTGAACCTCCATTTTGGAAAACTTGGTGGTTTTATTTATTCTTATTCTTAAGTATACCGGGATCGATTTTTTTATGGGTTCGACATCGTATCAAAACCATTCATCTTCAAAATGTTAGATTAGAAGAGCAGGTACAAGCCCAAACGCATCAATTGATTCTTGCAAACCAAGAAGAGCATAAAGCTAGAAAAGAAGCAGATTTAGCGAACCTACAATTACGGCAAAAAAACAAGGAATTGGAGCAATTTGCTTATGTAGCATCACACGATCTTCAAGAGCCATTGCGAACCACCCTAGGTTTTATTAAATTATTAGAAAAAAAGTTTCAAGGCAATTTGGATGAAGATACCAAGCGTTATTTGCAGTTCATTTCGGGCGCATCAGAAAGAATGAAAACACTAATCAGTGATTTATTAGAATACTCCCGAATCGGCCGTCAATCTAATTTGTCAACCATTAATAGTAATGAGTTAGTACAAACCGTGATAACGGATTTGTCGGCCTATATCAATGAAACCGGCGCTACTGTTAATTTTGAAAATTTACCGATTGTAAAAGGCTATCCCACCGAGTTAAAATTACTTTTCCAAAATTTAATTATTAATGCCATTAAGTTTAGAAAGAAAGACGTTGCTCCCCAAATTTTTATTAAAGTTCATTCAAACGAAACGCATTGGATTTTTGAAGTAAAAGATAATGGCATCGGCATCGATCCCAAGTATCATCATAAAA
>JBJOQA010000338.1:0-18416 GCA_046050225.1 Bacteroidota bacterium
CGTAAAAAAACACGAATTTTGCACGGCAGAACAGTGTTTTTGCTGCTTTAACTGCTGTGTCTAATAGGGCATTTTTGGCGCAATGCGCTCATTTATAAGCAATTTTACAATTTAATAAAAATAATATCATGGGGTTTACTGTAGCCATCGTAGGAAGGCCGAATGTAGGGAAGAGTACATTTTTTAATCGAATGTTAGAACAACGCAAGGCAATTGTGGATGATTTGAGTGGCGTAACGCGCGATCGCCAATATGGTGTAGCCGAATGGAATGGCAAGTATTTTAATGTAATTGACACGGGTGGTTTTGTACCCAAAAGCGATGATGTTTTTGAACGCGAAATTCGCAAGCAAGTATTGATTGCATTAGACGAAACAGATGTAATCGTATTTATGGTGGATGTGGCCACCGGTATTACTGATTTAGATGAATCAATGGCTAATTTATTACGCCGTACTTCTAAACCGGTGTTTTTGGTGGTAAATAAAGTAGATAATCACGAGCGTTTGTTGGAAGCCTCTGAATTTTATAGTTTAGGTTTTGAAAAAATACATTTTCTATCCTCTATCAGTGGTACCGGTACCGGCGATTTATTAGATGAAATTACAGCCTGTATGGTAGATGACGGTAATCCGGAGGATAATAAAGGACTTCCTCGTTTTTCAATTATCGGTCAACCGAATGTAGGTAAATCATCTTTATTAAATGCCTTAGTTGGACAAGAGCGTACCATTGTAAGTGATATTGCAGGAACAACCAGGGATACGATTCATACACACTACAAATTGTACAATAAAGAATTTATTTTGATTGATACTGCGGGTATTCGCAGAAAAACAAAAGTGAATGAAGATTTAGAATTTTATTCTGTTATTCGTGCCGTTCGCGCAATGGACGAAGCAGATGTTTGTATGTTGGTATTGGATGCCGAAAAAGGTATTTCTGCCCAAGATTTAAGTATCTTCTCCATGGCTGTTAAAAAAGGAAAAGGAGTGGTTGTTTTGGTTAATAAATGGGATGTAATGCCGAAAGAAACCAATACCGCACGCGATTACGAAGCCGTATTGAAGAAAAGATTAGCCCCATTTTCTGATGTACCTATTTTATTTATTTCGGCTACGGAAAAAGTGCGGATTTTTAAAGCAATTGAAGAAGCAATACAAGTTTATGAAAATCGTAAACAACATATACCAACTTCTCAACTGAATGAAGTAATGCTGAAAGCAGTTGAAGCTTATCATGCGCCGGTTGTGCGCGGTAATTCGGTTAAAATTAAATATGTAACCCAATTGCCGGTGGTAGTGCCGTCATTCGCTTTCTTCTGTAATTATCCGGATGATATTAAAGCCCCTTATCGCAACTACCTCGAAAATCAATTGCGTATGCACTTTAATTTTAAAGGAGTACCGGTAAGAATTTTCTTCAGGAAAAAATAATTTAAACGCATCTAATTATTGCATTATAAATTTTGAATTATGCCTTCTTTTGATTTTAGCAGCAAAGTAGATCTGCAAACGCTTGACAACGCCATCAATACCGTAGTAAAAGAAATTACCAATCGCTTTGATTTTAAAGGTAGCCATGTGGTAATCGATCTAAACAAAAAAGACTTTAAAGTGAGTTTAGAGGCGGATAGTGAAATGAAATTGGGTCAAATTATCGACGTGTTGATAAGTAGAAGTATGAAACAAGGTTTGGCCGCAGAAATTTATGATCTTTCTAAAGAACCGTATGTAAGTGGCAAAGTAACCAAACAAGAAGTACCGGTAAGAAATGGTATTAAACAAGAAGATGCCAAAAAAATTGTGAAATTAATTAAAGACAGTGGCTTGAAGGTGCAAGTGGCTATTATGGATGATATTGTTCGTGTAACCGGCAAAAAAATCGACGATTTGCAAGATGTAATACAGGCCTCGCGTGGTTGGAATTTGGGTATCGCCCTCCAAACTGTGAATATGAAGAGCTAAGAGATTGAATTTAATTGATTGATTTTCAATGTTTATTTTGCTTAATTCTCGGTTATTAAGCATTTAATAGTTCAATAAAAAAACATGCATGTTCGTTTGAAAAAATAGCGTACATTTGCACTCCTTTTAATACGCATGGCAAAATCCATGCACAAAACTTTTAACATTTATGAAAAAAGATTTGCATCCCAAAAATTACCGTTTCGTAGTTTTTAAAGACATGAGTAATGGTCATCAATTTCTCAGCCGTTCTACTGCTGAAAGCAGAGAAACTGTTGTATTTGAAGACGGAAACGAGTATCCGGTAATTAAACTGGAGATATCAAATACTTCTCACCCTTTTTACACCGGTAAGAATGTATTGGTAGATACTGCAGGACGTATCGACAAGTTCAAAAAACGTTACGGCAAATAATCTTAAACCGTTCTACGGTAAACAGATTATTTATCAAGTAAATACTTTACAATCCCTTTCATTATTGAAAGGGATTTTTTTATGCCACCCCCTGCAAAATATGTAGTTTTGCAATCGATGGTAATCAATTTCTCAGAACATCCGCAATCGGGTAAAATGTTTCCCTTTTCTGCAACCCAATCAGTAGCAGATTTGAGGGTTGGCATTTTTACCATCCGAGAGAAATGGCATCGCTTATTGCATATTAAAGGCTGGACACCTGAAGAAGAGAAACAATTACCTGCATGGGTAATTCCAACATTAGAGAATGTTGATCGACTTTGGAAAAATGAAATTGAACCAATCGACCATCAATTGATTTATCCTTGGGATTTAATTTTTTTGAATGATCGCGCTATCCGTGCCGATATAGCAATTTTACAGGCATCCAAAACTGAATTTATTTTGCCTGATTCCAACCAATATATTGCACCCGAACAAATTTTTATTGAACCCGGTGCCCGGTTACAGCATTGTGTTTTGAATGCCAGTACGGGACCCATTTATATTGCCAAAAGTGCTGAATTAATGGAAGGTTGCCTATTACGCGGCCCCGTAGCCATTGGTGAAGGTGCTGTTTTAAAAATGGGCACCAAAATATATGGTGCTACCACCATTGGTAAATTTTGTGTTGCCGGTGGCGAAATAAAAAATAGTATTCTGATGGCTTATAGTAATAAGGCGCATGATGGCTATTTGGGAGATAGTGTAGTAGGCGCTTGGTGCAATTTTGGCGCTGGAACTTCAAACTCGAATGTAAAAAATACAGCAGGAAATGTAAAAATGTGGAGTGAATATGATCAACAATACATTTCAGTTGGTACAAAATGCGGCTTGGTGATGGGCGATTACAGCAGGGCTGCTATTAATACTTCTTTTAATACCGGTACGGTGGTAGGTGTTTGTTGTAATGTTTTTCAAGCTGGTTTTCCGCCAAAATTTATTCCTAGTTTTACCTGGGGCACAGAACGGTATCTTTTTGATAAAGCCATTAAAGATATTACCAATTGGAAGAGATTTAAGGGTGAGTTGGTAACAACAGAAGAAATGGCCCAACTAGCAAAAATATTTGAACAATAAAAACAAAAAATATGAGACAACAAATTGCAGCAGCAAACTGGAAAATGAATCTGACTTTGCAGCAAGCAGCACAACTAATTGACGACCTAATTGCGCAACCAATAGATGCGCTTCAAGCGCACCAGCAAGTGGTATTTGGCGTTCCGTTTCCTTACCTTACTGCCATTCAAGCGAAAGTAGGAGATAAAGCTAATCATGCCGTAGCTGCCCAAAACTGTTATAGCAAAAAAAGTGGCGCATATACCGGTGAAGTAAGTGCCGAAATGTTGAAAAGTATTGCTATCCCTTACGTTATCTTGGGGCATAGCGAACGCAGAGAATATTTTCAAGAATCCAACGCCATGTTGGCTGAAAAGGTAAACTTGAGTTTTGAGAATGGACTTAAACCTATTTTTTGTTGCGGTGAAGCATTAGAAATTAGAGAAGCCGGTACACAAAATGCATTTGTAGAAAATCAATTGAAAGAGAGTTTGTTTCACCTTACGGCAGAACAATTAACCAACTTTGTTATTGCATACGAACCTATCTGGGCCATTGGTACCGGTAAAACGGCTAGTAGCGAACAAGCGCAAGAAATGCATGCACATATTCGTAGCGTATTTACCGCTCAATACGGTGCAGCCGTTGCAGATAGCATTTCCATTTTATACGGTGGTAGCGTAAAAGCAGCTAATGCAAAAGAAATTTTTGGACAGCCGGATGTAGATGGTGGCCTAGTAGGCGGCGCCTCTTTAGTTGCCGCTGAATTTGCAGCAATTATTAATGGCTTAAAGAAATAATAAATAATTAGGCAAGGGTTGATTTCGGTAGTCGATTAGCTAACCAACTATTTTTTACCGGAATCAGCCATTGATGCCTAAATGCATCTAAGGTTAAAACAGTATTATTAAAATACAGGGTATTGGCATCTATAAATTGGTGTTCAACGGCATATGCTAATTGAGAAAGTGGGAGCAATTGCACTTTATCTTTTACTACAAATGCAAGGCTGGTGCGATCAAAAAATTGAACGTTAAATTGTTCCTCCATTTGCTTTATAACGCGCACTGAGCCATCTGTGCTGCAGCCACCAACACTGATATGTGTTTCATCCGCCATTAATACAACAAATTGTCCAAAAAATAAGTTGGCATATCCTTTAACCGGTGCTCCATGACTTTTCCAAGATTGAATAAAATCTTCTAGTTGGCCTTCAATGTTTAGTGCCTCCGTAATGCTGAACGGACGGCTACTTTGAAAGATCCAAACTTTAGATTCGGGTGCAAAATTTTCTGGTAATAAATGTTGGTATTGAAAGTTCATGATTTGTTTTTTGATTTAAATACTGGCGGCAATAATTTCTGCAATATCAAGTACTTGTACTTCCTCTTCTTTGTTTCTGTTTTTAACACCATCCGTCATCATGGTATTGCAAAACGGACAAGCAGCTGCTATTACTTTGGCTCCGGTTGCTAACGCTTCATCAGCGCGTTCAAGATTAATACGTGTGGCGCCGGCTTCTTCTTCTTTAAACATTTGTGCACCGCCCGCTCCGCAGCAAAGTCCGTTGGTTTTGCATCTTTTCATTTCTACCAAGGAAGCATCTAATGCCTCTAAAACCTTACGCGGCGCTTCATAAATATTGTTGGCCCGCCCGAGGTAACAACTATCATGGTAGGTGATTTTTTGACCTTTAAAGCTGCCGCCTTCTTTCATTTTAATCTTTCCTTCATCAATCAATTGTTGTAAAAAAGTTGCATGATGAATCACTTCATAAGTACCGCCTAATGCGGGATATTCGTTTTTAAAGGTATTAAAGCAGTGCGGACAAGTGGTTACAATTTTTTTGATGCCATATCCATTCAAAATTTGAATGTTTTGATAGGCCATCATTTGAAAAATAAACTCGTTACCTGCACGACGAGCAGGATCACCGGTGCACATTTCTTCCTTGCCCAGTATGGCATAATTAATTTGCAATTTATCAAGGATAGTAACAAACGCCTTTGTTATTTTTTGGGCGCGCTGATCAAAACTTCCGGCGCATCCTACCCAAAATAAAATTTCAGGATTCTTACCTTCAGCCATTAATTCGGCCATGGTTGGTACATGCATAGCAATAGTTTTACAAGTAGCAAAAGTAATTATTGTTTATGGATATATGGCTGAAAAAACAAAAGTTACCCATGAAATTATCACCAAGCATTTACCGTTTTTTTTGATCCTTTTGTTTAATCTTTCAACCATTTTTATCGGGTAACGATGCATGCCTAAGTACCCATATACTTACCATAGTGCCATTTACCTCTTGTGTTTTTTGATGGATACAGTGGTTTTGAATAGACAATAAAAAAGATTTGCCGGCAAGCCGATGCGGTGTACTGAGTATAATGGTTGCACCATTGTTCAAAAAGTGCTCCATCATGTTACGTAAAGCATCAAAATCTCCGGGATTATAACAGATATCACTTAACAATACTACTTGCGGGTTTATGGTTGCCGGGATCGATTGCCAATTTATGCATGCGGTTGTACAATTTGTAAATTGATTGATGCTAATAGATGCTTCCATGTTATGAATAGGCGGTTGTACATATTCACTCATTAAAACAGTTTTTGCAAAATTTGCTGCCGTTAATGCCGGAATTGCTAATCCTGCTGCTAATTCTAAAACCGTTCTATTTTCAACCCAATTTGGTTCGGTGGCAATAAATTCTGCTAAAGCAATTGCCGCGGGCCAGGGTTTAGCCCAAAACGCCAAATGTGGTGTATCGGAAGAAGCATAGTTTAGCTGCACCCAATTTGGGTCAGGTATCATAACCTGAATGGAAGTTTGATTAAATTGAAAGGTTTGTACCGTTGCAGGGATAATCATGCTACAAATGTATTTTAAAAGCATTCAATCTTTTTGAGTATTACGAATTGGGTACAAGTATGGTGCAACCTCAAAACAATTTTGGTTGTTATGATGGATAAAAGCGCAATTTCCTTTGCAAAACTTTAGCATTTGAACCATTAGATTGTTAGGTTTTGGCATGATTTTGTAACTAGATTTTGTGCATTATTCATTTAAAAGGTACCACCATGATAGCGAAAAAAAATCTGTATGCCATTGCTAGTTCAGCTACCAATGCAAATTATATCCTGCCGCACACTGCATCTATTTTAGTGGTTGGCAATCCTGTACAAGAACCCAAAAGAAGAATTGTGAGTTGGAGTTGTGAAGCGGTTACGCAACCGAATATTCGGTATAAATCTAATTCGTAAATTTGAAAACAATTTGGTGATGAGCAATCGCAACCTGCGCGATTGCTCATTTTTTATAACCCCATCGCCTCCATATCATATTCCCAAACGGTTTGGTATGCACCCATCTTTTCCATATGAGCCAAGAAAGCGCTGAAAAATGGATCTGCCCCTAAGGTTGCACTGTCTCCTATAACCCATAATTGATGCTTTGCGCGTGTGAGTGCAACATTGAGACGTCGATAGTCTTTTAAAAAACCAATTTCTCCTTCGTCGTTACTTCGAACCAAAGAAATCACAATTTGATCTTGTTCTTGCCCCTGAAAGCTATCTATCGTGCTTATTCTGATGTTGGTCGGTAAACATTCGCGTGCCGCAGCAACTTGTCCGGCATAGGGAGATATAAAAGCAGTAGCGGTAGCAGGTAGGGTTTGCGTTTTAAAAAGATAAGCTATTAATGATAACTCGCCTTCATTCATCAAACTAACGCCATCCGGCCCTCTTTTTTCTTGAAATCCTGACCCGGCAGTATCGATAAAAAATACATGTTGCGTTTCATTTATTAACTGAGGGGCAGTTTTTAATAAATGATTATAAAAATAGGCACTTGAAAAGGATGCAATTCCCGGTCGCATGCGATACTGAGTATCTAAGAAACAAGCATTTGGAATATGTTGAATGGCGATTTCTAAAATGGATTGTTGAAAACCTAATTGAATCGCATCCTGACTCAGAACTGTTGGAGGAAGTTGCAAGTGGTCGCCGGCCAAAACCAATTGAGGCGCCATACCAATAATGCACCAGGCTAGGGGCTCAAGGCATTGACCTGCTTCATCAATAATAAGCGTATGAAATTGTTGTTGATGCAAATGTGTATCCGCTAGGCCTACAGGGGTTCCTAAAATAACTTGTGCCTCGGCAAATAAACGTTCTTCATGATATTGCTGTAATTGCTTGATTTCGGTACGTATTGCTTTTACTTCACGCATCAGCAGGTTACGTTGCTCTCGTTCGGCCTTGCCAAAATTGCGTTTATATTTCAACGCCATTTTTCTAAAAGATTCAGCCCTGATTTTTAAATCCTTTATCTCTTTTTGGGTTTTGCTACCAACCAATTTACCTTCAGGCGTGTGTGGAAATACGGTTTCAGAAGTTTTACTGGTATTACCCACTCTAAGGATGGCAATTCCCTTTTTAAGCAATCCCGAAGCAAAATGATCAACTGCAGTATTGCTAGGTGCGCTGACTAATATTTTTTCCCCCTTTTTTACCAATTGGATGGTGGCTTCAATTAGGGTGGTGGTTTTGCCCATTCCCGGCGGACCGTGCACAATGGTAATATGTTCATTTGCAACAATGGCATTTACAGCCGCTTGCTGGCTTTCGTTAAGGGTATTCGCATTGTTACGAATAATAGAATTTTGATTAAGCGTTGCAGGAGGTTGGGCCAAACCATGGATCTGCTCAAATAAAGCCAAGCTATCTTTATCTAACTCGATCGCTTTTACTGCTTTTTTCATTACCGTGGTGGTATGTTGATCAGGAGATAATTTAATTCCAACGCCATTGTCTTCTAGCCAATCCGGGAAATCGGGCGCAAATAGGCGACATTCACCGGTTTTACCATCAAAACTCAATAGTATTCCTTTTATAGGCTCCTCTCCGGTAAAAAAACATTCGATGGCGGCGCTATCGCGAAATTGATTTGCTTCAGCAGGAAAGGGGAGTCGAAAACTAAATTCGGGGTAATCGGCATAGCCAAAGTATTTTCGAGTTATACTAATGGGATGCAATGCCAACCCCTCGGCCTTGAGCATTTTAAGCGAATGCTGTTGATCAAGTTGATAACGATTAATTTGTTCTTTTTCCTCTAAATCGATACACTGTAAAAGTGTTTGAATCTTGTGCGCTACATTGGGCATGCGGTAAAATTACCAAAGCAACGGCAATCAACCAATCAATGGTGCCGGTTGTTGTTAAAATAAACGGAGGGTATAATGGGAAAATGAAAGTGAATCTTTTGTCTTCCAATTACTACAACTACAGCTTTTAACAACTGCTTTCTACAAAATTATGGCACAAAAGCTTTGGGTTTTTAGAACTAAAAATTGAGAAGATGTTTTTTAAATGAAATCGAAGATAATATTTTTTGACTAACCGGAAGTTAGATGCTGTGTTGATTAAAATGAATTTATGTTATTGATTATTATGTGTTTATAATAAAATTTAGAAACCCATTGGTGATTTTTTTGTTGAATTTTGTTTTGCCGATTTACTGTAATTCATCTAGGATTGTTTTTGGGAAGAAAGTATAGATTATTTGTGTAGTATAATTACTACTATTTTAAGAAAATATAGCTACACTATCGAAGGTTGTTCAGCTATAATTCAGGGTATTTCAAAAAGCGAATTTTACATTGAAATTTCTATACACCCTTTCCCCTACTACAACTTTTTAGTTTCTACTACGTTTCTAATTTAGGAAGTAGACCAGAGTGTATAGATGCAATACTAACAGAACGCTTAATGCCACGCAAACATGTTACTTAGTAAAATACTATTAGCAGATGACCACAGTTTTATTCGATTAGGAATAATTTACATTTTACGTAAAGCTTATCCGGATGCTGTAATAAAAGAAGTGGAAGATGGTGATAGTCTCATCAAAGAGGTTGCATTAAATGATTGGGATTTAGTGATTTCCGATTTGGATATGCATGGTAAAACTGGGTTAGAAGCTTTGGAACAAATCAAATTATTACGTCCAAACTTGCCGGTTTTAATTTTGAGTGTTTACCCTGAAGATTTATACGCAGTGCGTGTTTTAAAAGCCGGTGCTTCTGGTTATTTAAATAAAAACTCGCCGCCAAGTGAATTATTAAATGCAGTACAGCGTATCATGTTGGGCAAAAAATATATCACACCTGAAATCGCCGAAAAATTAATTGAATTACATACCGATAAGAAACCGCATGAAATGTTGTCGAATCGCGAATTTGAAATTTTCAAGTTATTAGCATCCGGCAAAACATTGACCCAGGTTTCCGAAATTTTATCATTAGCCTTATCTACCGTAAGTACCTACAGAGGTCGAATCATGGAAAAATTAACCTTGAGTACCAATACGGAATTAACGCGCTATGCGATTGCGCATCATATTATACATGATATCGACATGTAAGTATTGATACCGCTTCTTTGCCCCGTTTTTAGTACCAATATTTAAAATTACGCCGAACCAGCAGGAGTTCTCTTCGCTGGATTTTGCGTTTTAATGTGCTTTGTTCCAACTTGGTAATGGGTTAAAATTTAATGCTTTGATATAGCCAATATTTTGGAAACTATTTTTGAAGCGACAATTCTCTAAGAAATCGTTTAATGCTTTTTTTATAATGCTAATTTGTTGAGGACGTGCTTGCCTAACTGCTTCCAAGTTTTTTTTCGGTTGATTGGCGTAATGAATCACTGAATCATACCCTTCCGGTTTATTAAATTGAACAATTCCGCGCGTGTTATCAATTTTTTTATAAGGCCAATAGTGCCAGCCAATTTGGTTAGAATCCAACATTTTTCTGAAAGTAGCTACCCATTCATCCTCATTTTCGCCGGTTTCGCCGCAGTAAATAGGAACTTGATATTTTTCACTGAATTGAACATAATCTTCAATAACGGCGCGGGTAGGGGGTGTCCAATATTTATGAAAAGTATACACCAGTTTTGAATCAAACGGTTTTCCAAATGGCTCAAAATTTGAATCCCATTGTGCACCACCAATAAAGAGTAAATGGTTTTTATCTACTGTTCTAATGGCACCGGTAATTTTTTTGTAAAGCGGTTCTAATAAAGGATTTAAAATCGTTTTATCGAAGTAATGTGCAATAGGCTCATTTAGTAAATCGTAGCCGATTATAATTTTTTCGTTGGCATAATGCGCTGCAATTCTTTGCCAAATACGTATGCAATTATTTTGTAGCGTAGCATCTTCAAATAAAAAAGGATAACCGTAGCTATCGTCGATATTGTCGCCGGTTTGTCCGCCCGGAGCGCAATGCATATCCAATAAAACATAAAGATTTTCTTTTTTGCACCAATTTATTACACGATCCAAATAAACAAAACCTCGTTCTGCATTGCTGCCACCCATGTAATGCTCGGTGGTAAATAACTTGTAATTGAATGGAATTCGAATTGAATTCATGCCAATCGATTTCAAATAATGAATATCTTCTGCGGTTATATAATTGGTTAAAAATTTTAACCAAAATTGGTCTGTTTCAGCAGGGCCAATTAATTCGCGTAAGGTTTGATCAATCAGGCGAGGAGAGCTGGCGTCATCAAATTTAAACATATAACCTTCTGGTACAAGCCAATTGCCCAGATTGGTTCCTTTCATCAAAAATGGTTTTCCTTCAGGGCCTAAAATTTGTTTTCCTTTTGTAGAAAAAAAATGTTGCGCTTTTAATGGTTGAATATAACACAAAGCAAGTAGGAGAAGCAGGCGATACATGATGGCAAATTTTAGCTATAAAGGTACAGGTTTGTTGAATGGAGATAGTTAATGATATAAAAAAGCCGGCAACTTAAATTTGCCGGCTTTTTATAAAAAGTGTATTCGTTTATTTTAAATCAAAAGCTTTAATCACATTTCCAATCACCACATAAACTCTATCAGCGGCTTCATCCACCACATATTGTGGTGTTATATCCGAGAAATAAATTTGTTTAAGGGTTTGGCCATGGTCTTTATCAAGTACCAATAAGCCATTGCCTTCAGACATTTGCGATAAAACATATAGTCGATCCTTGGTAGCAATGGTTAATGCATAACGTTTAGAAGCCTCAGCATACAATAAATTACCGGCCATGTTTATATCGCTTCCTGCATTATATTGATGAATGCCGGTTTCTAATTTAGAAGTATTACCAGTGGTTAAAGCAGTACCTAAACCTTGGGTGATATTAACTTGTCCTGCTACATTTAAGGCCGTACCTCCAATGCTCATACCTACTGCCGCAGCCCGCATCCATTTCTTTTTGGTATAGCCAATTTCTTTAAAAAATTGGTTGTAAACTACTTTACCGTCGGCGGTTTGCAGCGCAGCCACATTTTGCTGGGTATAAACTAAAAGTAATTTGCCTTGGTCTCTAACTTCTAAAGTAACGGCTTCTTTTTCGTCATCAAATTTTTTGAATTCTAACTTATCGCTAAGTAGGCGATAGCTTACATCATTAAAATTAAAAGCATGAACTTTTTCGTTAGAATAGGCATAAACCGTTTTATTTGCGCCATCAATACCAAAATTGGGTATCCCTTTAATTTTGATATCCTTATCCCAAACATCTCTTCCTTTTTCGTAGGTTAAAACGTTGGCGCGTTCGGTGGTTACATACATGATGCCTTTTTCGGTTGGTTCAGCCATGATAAAACCGCCTTTTGAGTAATTATCCCATATTTTTTTGCCGGATAGATTTACCCAAAAAAGGGTTGTTTCTTCGTTCTTTATATTTTGAACGGCTAGTATACCATTTGCATTAAATCTTACGGCAGTAATTTTTCCTAATTTGGTGTCTTTTTCCCATTTCATATTGCCGTTTGCATCCATGATATTGATGCCGGCTTCATTATACACAATATAATCATCGCCCATTGGCAAAATGCCATTTAATTCATCACGCATTTTGATGGGTTCTTTAAGCAAGCTACTGCCTGTTTGTGTGTTTAATTTGTCGATGTAAATACGATATCCCACAAATACAGATTGTCCGTCTTTACTCAGGTAAGCATCTTCTACCGGTTGAGAATATTGCTTTTTCCATGCAATGGCGCCTGTGCGCGAAACGGCTACAATATCCGTTCTGTAAACCAAAATCAAATTTTGTTGTGCATCAACAATGGGGGCTGTTTTGAATGCCGAAATACCGCCTTTTGCGCGGCCCATAGCTTGAGATATAAACCCGGTTTTGTCTTTACCTAATTCTACCGACCAAAGTTCTTTACCTTGACCAAAATCAACAAATGCTACACCAAATTGACCTCCCTTTACGTATTCTAGTAAAATACCGCCTAATTGAGGCATAACTTGTGTATGTCTAACCTTGATTCCTTCATCTTTACTGTCGTAAACAACTTTACCATCTCTTGCCTGCAATAAATAAGTGTTTTTATTGGCGCCTAATGAAAGTGTTTTTTGTCTTTCAATTTTGATATAGGGTGTACCATCTAATACATCAATTTCTTCTTCATCTAGTCCTAAAAATTGGGTGTTTTCCCAAATCACATTTTGTTTAACTGCGTCAATCGCCATTAACTTGGTATCGGTTCCGGTAATTAATTCGCCTGTTCCTGATTGAATCAAAAACTTGGTATTGGTAATGGCATTGCCGGCTCTTATTTCAAAAATAGGTTCGGTTTTTTGTGCACCGGCTTGAAGGGAAATGAACCCTAACGCAATGGCCGCCATCCAATTTTTGTAAGGCATGTTAGTTAGGCGTTTAGTTTTGGTTAATGGAGAAAATGACATATAAATTTTATTTTGTATAAAAACTGCTCACGAATGTATAATGTTTTGTGCTAAATTTTGTTTTTTATATTAAAAATTCATTGATTTTTAAATGAATCAAAATAAGCGTGAGCAGGGAGAGGAGGTTTTTGGGCATTCTTATTGTTATGTCGTTATTTTTCTAAAAGCTATCGATAAAAATCTTAGTTATAAACCCATGAACCTATTAGTTCAATTTCGTGTTAAAGTAAGCGTTTATATCAATTAAATATACGTTATTACATTCTTTTAATTAATTTCCATTAGCGTCTATTTAAAGCTTTTTTCATCTAAAATTTTTTATGCCGCAAAAGCAGTTTTGTTTTGATCGAGATAGCTTTAATCGCTTATTTCCATTCTATTTTACGATAGATCGAAATTTGCGATTAATATCGTGGGGTAAGTCGTTGAACAAATTGCTTAAACTTCAGGAACAATTACCATTGGGTGATTGGCTCCAGCCCATGCGCCCACATTTTATTCAATTAAAGTTTGACAGTTTACGTGAGCTCGGGAAGCAAATGATGATTTTTAAGACCACTAATGCGCCCGAAATCATTTTACGCGGCCAATTTGAGTGGCTAGAAGCATCAAATGCATTATTATTTATTGGTTCTCCTTGGTTTGGTTCAGTTGAATCGTTGCACGATTTTCACTTAAACGTAAGTGATTTTGCTGTACATGATCCTATGTTTGATTTGCTGCATCTGCTAAAGGCACAAGAAATTGCCAACGATGATCAAAAAATGATTTTGGGAGACTTAGAACAGCAGAAGTTAAAACTGCGAAGTGTAATAACGGAAATGCAAGCGTTGGCAAGAAAGTTAGAAGAAAGTAACCAGCGCTATCATTATGTTGCTAAAGCCACCTCAGAGTATATTTGGGATTGGGATATTGCGACCAGTGAAGTTTTTAGAAATGATGCATATTTAGAAGAATTTGGTGTAACGCAAGGAAATGCGGAGAATGTGAATAAATGGCTAGAAATTATACATCCGGATGATCGAGAACGTTTATTGAAAAGTATTGATGATGTATTGGCCTCAAATGAGCAATTATGGTCGGAAGAATTTCGCCTAAGGCGGGTAGATGGTACCTATGCCTATATTAATGATAAAGCGCTCATTGTGCGTGATGGGCATGGAAAGGCTATCCGCGCAATTGGTGCCATGCGAGATGTTACGCAAGCAAAACTAGAAGAGGCTCGATTGAAATTATTAGAATCGGTAATTACCAATATCAATGATGCTGTGGTAATTACTGATCCGCTACCGCTATCTCGGCCCGGGCCACCCATTATTTATGTTAACCAAGCATTCACCAAAATGATGGGTTATGCACCGGAAGAAGTAATTGGCAAGTCGCCTAAAATTTTGCAAGGCCCATTATCTGACCAAGAGGAATTAAAACGGTTGAGTATTGCCATGCACCGGCAAGAATCTTGCAGTTTTAGTACAATCAATTATAAAAAAAATGGCGATATCATTTGGGTGCAAGTAACAGTGAGCCCGATTTTTTCAAAAGATGGAGCTGTTCAGCATTGGATAGCCATTACCCGTGATATTTCGGAGAGTAAATTGGCTGCAGAAGCAATTGCGAACCAGAAAAAATTCCATGAAGATATTTTAAATCATATTCCTTCTGACATTGCAGTATTTAATAAGCAACACAAATATTTGTTTTTAAACCCACAAGCCATCAAAAATGATGAAACCAGAAATTGGTTAATTGGTAAAGATGATTTTGATTATTGTGCTTTTAAAGCGCTTGATACGGCTATGGCAGAATTTAGAAGAGAACGTTTTAATGAGGTATTACAAACCAACGAAAATGTAGAATGGGTTGATGAACATCAAGACAAAATAACCGGTGAAATTAATTATGTTTTACGTAAGTTTCATCCCTATTTTGAAGATAAGGAATTGAAATTTGTAATAGGGTATGGTTTAGATATAACCCCACGCCGCAGAATGGAAATTCAACTTAAAGAAACGTTGGCAAGGATGGAAAAAACCAATGAGGAGCTTGAACAATTTGCATATGTTGCCTCCCATGATTTGCAAGAGCCACTAAGAATGGTATCAAGTTTCTTGATGCAATTAGAAAAAAAATATGCAACTGTTTTAGATGAAAGAGGCAGGGAATATATACATTTTGCCGTTGATGGGGCTTTAAGGATGAAACAAATCATTTTAGACTTACTAGAATTTTCGCGGGTCGGTCGCACTGAACAAAAATTGGAAATTATTTCAATTCAGGATGTGGTAAATGAGATTATTGCTTTGCATGCGGCACAAATTCAAGATACCAATGCGCTCGTACTTTTTGATCAATTACCGGAAATTAAAGGCTATCATGCGCCTGTTCGACAAGTTTTTCAAAATTTGATCAGCAATAGCTTGAAATACCAACGACCCGGCGTACAGCCCATCATTGAAATAAAAGCAAAAGTGTTGCCTCAATTTTGGCAATTCTCTGTTTCCGATAACGGAATAGGCATTAGTGAAAAGTATCATCAAAAAATATTTGTAATTTTTCAACGATTACATACCAAACAGCAATATTCCGGTACCGGTATTGGACTAGCCATTACCAAAAAAATTGTTGAAAATTTGGGCGGCACCATTACCGTACATTCAACCGAGGGGGAAGGAAGTATATTTACTTTTACTATTGCACGTAATACTTGATAGCTTTTGGGTTAGAGAATCTGCTCCGGTCTTCGTTAAACCATGTTCGATTTTTCGCCAGTAAATGTAGTATATAATACTATTCATTAATAGCATTAATACCACGGCGCTGCTCCCGATTTATTGTGTTATTTATGCTAATTTTATAGCGGAAAGGCATTCTCACATTAAGGCCCGGCCATCTACATCTCAAAAATACTTCGGTTGAAAATAAAATTAACCAGTGAGCAAAAGCTTGTTACTACGATTTCCTTGTTATTAGTGGGGGTATTTGTGGTAGTGTTTGTTTTATTTCAAGAAACAAGAGAGGCTGAATTAACCAATATCGTAGTTGATAAGAAGCATCGATTGATTCAACTGGCCGGAGATTTAAACAATCAAATGATTCATTTAGAATCAGATGTTCAAACTTTGCTCATTACCGGTGAAGTAAAGTATCAACAGGAGGTAAATGCAGAAAGAAAAATTATCCAAGTAAGATTAGATTCATTAATTACTTTATCTGCCAATTTACCGGATCAAGCGCAAAAAATTAACTACATAATAGGCGCTGTAAAGGAAAGTTTTGCCTTAACAGATCATTTGTTGGAACACCTAAACGATACAAAAATTCTTGAAATCTTACAATCGGATGATTTTAGAAGAATTGAATTTTTGAGCGATAATATTCAACGACTTATAGCTAACGTTCAGTTTGATGCAAGATTTTATTTAAAAGAGTTAGAGGTTAAGCAAAAAGAAGAGAAGGAATTAATTACCAATCTTATGCTAACCGTATTGGGTGTTATATTAATAGTACTCATTTATTTGCTTTTTCGATTGCGAATTGATTTTTCAAAAAATAATTTAACGGTAAAGAATTTAGCCGGAAAAAATGAACAATTAGAAACTTCTATCTTTCAACGTCAATTAGAACTTAATCAATCAAAAAATTATTTTAAAGAAACAATTGACCGTATTACAGATGGTTTCTTTTCGTTGGATAATGATTTTAACTACACATACGTTAATCAGCGTATTACAGAAATGGTTAAACGCGCTGATGAAGAATTATTGGGGCACAATATATGGCGCTTGTTTCCCACCACTGTAAATAGTGCTACTTATCGTGCCATTCAACATGCAAAAGAGCACCAATGTGCTGTATTTACCGAAGATTATTTTCCAAATTTGAATTTATGGGTAGAATGTAATGTTTATCCTTCTGCCGAAGGGGTTTCTGTATTTTTGAGAGATATCACTCTTCGTAAAATTTCGGACCAGAAATTATTAAAATCTCATCGCCTCTATCAATTTATATCTCAAATCAATCAAATGATTGTTCGGGTAGAACGCGTGCCTATTTTATTTAAAGAAACCAGTGAAATTGCTATAAAATATGGTGGTTTTCAATTAGCCTGGATTGGTACTTGGGATGCCTCTATTAAAAAATTTTCCGTTAATACCAATGCCGGCAAATGGAATCAACAAATTGTTGAATTAACTAAACATTTTGCCGAGGCCGCCTTTATTATAAAATACACAAATGCTGGTCAAGGGAGTACAAACAGTTATTTTTTATTGGATGACTTAACCAAGCAAAGCGCTTTTAAACCATTATCGTTTTCTTCAGATATTCAGCCCTTTCAGTCATTAATTGTGTTGCCTTTGCAAAGGAAAAATGAACTGACGGGTTGTTTGGCTTTGTACAGTGAAGAGGTTGGCTTCTTTGATATTGAAGAAATTGATTTGCTAACAAAAGTTGCAGCAGATATTTCATTTGCCATGGAAAATCTGAAAACAGAAAACGAACTAAAGTTAGCGATGCGGGAGATGAAGGCAGTGAATGAAAGGTTTGAAATTATTGCCAACGCTACCAATGATGTAATTTGGGATTGGCAATTAGAGGATGCTAAACTGTGGTGGAATAGTAACTATACTAAACTATTTGGATATGACGAAGCACCCGGATTAAAAGGAGATAATATGTGGGCGAATTTCATTCATGTTGAAGATCGCCAAAGGGTTCTTAAAAGTATTTGGCAGGTTATTGACGGCGGAGGGCGCACATGGCAAGAAGAATACCGCTATCTAAAGGCTGATGGCACCATCGTTTATCTTTATGATCGAGGGTATGTTATCCGAAATCAAGAAGGTAAAGCCATCAGGATGATTGGGTCAATGCTGGATGTTTCGGAACGGCGAAAAACGGAACAAGAGCTGCGGGCAAATCAACAGTTTATTACCAGTATTGTAGATACTAGTCCGGATATTATTTACATCTATGATCTTGTTAAAGGAGGTGTCGTGTATTGTAATGATGGATTTGAAAAAATATTGAGTTATAGCAAGGATGAAATAATGGCCATGGGCGATAATTTATTTAATAATTTGGTAGCTGCAGAAGATTTTGATCGACATCGCTTAGAAGTTTTTCCTAAATATTTTGAATTAAAAGATCGGGAAATTGTTTCCAATACTT